>NZ_SLAP01000022.1 GCF_007126775.1 Cecembia sp.
TGCCATTAACAGCGGTTTCCTGAACGGGTTGAACATCACCGATGCAAAAACGAAAATAATTTGGGTTGCATGAGCATTAAATAGGCCTTCCAAATCTAGGTCCAAGCCCCATTTCATTATGTTATACATTCCTATGGCTACTAAAAAAGCAGTAGCAAAGAAGCTGATAACCAATAAAAAACCACTCTTATTTTTGAATATTTTAGAAGCAAGGAAATAGTAGGTGAAATAATAGATAAAAGCATGCGCAAAAAGGTATATCCCTGTAACTTTATATAATAACTGAATGTCTTCGTAGAATCCCTTATAGACAAAAACCCAAAAGAAAAAGTAGCCTATCCAAAATAGGAAATGGTGAATTTTCAAGTCACTGAATTTTTTAATTAGTGCAAACCCGCGGGAATCTCTTGAACCCTCCTTTTTCATTTCTTTAGATCCCTTTTTTCAGTTGAAAAGGCCCCTGCCAAATACAGTGTCAAAAAAACTGTCCCAACGATAAATAAAGTCCACCAGATCATATCTTTTTATTTTCGAAGTAAGAACTCCTCCTATTGTAGAACAAAAAATAATGACCAACTGTAAGCAATTGGTGACGAAAAGCAATCTAGAGAAAGAAATCTAAAATCAATAGCTTGAGAGGATCAAAATAGCCCATTTTTTAAATAAAGCTTACTTCGATCCTTTTTGTGGACAAAAACTTACGGCTCGTCAATAAAATTTTCCTTCCCCAAGTTGAGACAACAAATTTGTACAAATCAAAACACAAATTATCATGAAAACATTTCTTATCATTTTAGTAATCTTGTTATTTGGAAATTTAACTGCCAGGGCCCAAAATGAAGAGCCGCTAATAAGAACTCAGGTAATAGGGAAAGGACAACCCATGCTATTGATCCATGGTATGTCCTGCTCAGCTGCTGTTTGGGATGAATTGGTAGATAAATACAAGGATTCCTACGAACTGCATCTTGTCAGCATTCAGGGATTTGGAAATAAATCAAAAGTTCCCAGAGATAATTACCTTCAATCCATTAAGGATGAACTTATAGGTTATACCCGTTTCAATAATCTCCAATCTCCAATTATTCTGGGACATAGCATGGGTGGATTTGTTGCATTATGGGCAGCTGCTGAAGCCCCTGGACTTTTCTCCAAAATTATATCTGTGGATGGCGTGCCCTACTTCCCCGTACTTCAAATGCCTGGCATCAGTCCTGAATCCGCTAAACCCATGGTAGAGAGTATGAAAGCCCAATTCTCCAACCAGGATGCATCCAGTGCAAAAGCAATGCAGGAAATGATTGTGGCGTCAATGATAGCCAATACAGATAAGCGAGAAAAAGTGGTAGAAATGGGCTTGGCTTCTAACCCCGAAGTTACCGGGCAGGCATATGGTGAAATGTACCTCACAGATATCCGATCTGAAATGTCTAAAATACAAATTCCTGTACTGGTATTTGGTTCTTGGGCGGCTTACAAAAATTACGGTGCCACCAAATCATCTGTGACCTATGGATATGAACAGCAGGTAAAGGATATTCCCAATGTTCAGTTATTGGTTGCAGAAGAAGCTTATCATTTTGTTTTCTATGATGAACCCGATTGGTTTTACAAAGAGTTGGATTTATTCCTTCACCAAGAGTAAAAAGTACGGTCAATGCATAAAAATACCACTTATCAGAAAAATTAACTTTTTAATATATTTTAAGTAACCTGAGCAAACTTCTCTCGTTATAGAAGAGTAATTACTTGCAATGACGGGAGTTTAGTCTACTGCTCATACGGAGAGTAAGGTTTTTCTCTTTTAGTTTAGTTGATGAAGTCATTGTCTAATAATGGGCCCTAAAAAGGGCCCATTTCTTTTTATTCCTTTTTCAAAACCAGGGTGGTCCTGTTTGGTAGGTAAAGTTTGATCTTATTTTTCTTATCTGTTGGGTAAAGGAATTCTTCTGAAACCCTTTCAAAACCACTATATTTTTTATTATCCGAATTGAGGATTATCCGGTATTTCCCTGCTTCAGGAACTTCAAATTCATAGCCAAAGAAAGAATCAGATACATTGAAACTGAAAATAAATACCAAATTGGCCCTTTTGAAAATCAGAATCTTTTTCTCAGGGTCTAAAAACAGTTGTTCTGCATGCGGTGCCATCAACACAAAATTATCCTTGACCAAGGAGACCATGTCTCTGTCCCAAGCATTAAGATCATGATAGCGCAAATGTTCTGCATCAACAAGTGACCATTGCCTTCTTGCATATTGATAGCTCCAATCATTACCTTCTCTGGGAAAGTCCACCCATTCAGGATGTCCAAATTCGTTGCCTATGAAATTCATATATCCTTCCCCACCAAGGGCAATGGTAATCAGACGGATCATTTTGTGAAGTGCTACACCCCTATCAACCACCAAACTGCTCTGTAGCTTGGTCATACTGGTGTACATCTCCTTGTCCATCAACCAAAAGGCAATGGATTTATCTCCTACCAAAGCCTGATCATGGGATTCTGCATAGGCAATGGTTCTTTCCTTTTTCGGCCGATTGCTTAGCTCATGCCACATTTCAAACATGTCCCAATGTTCATCAGGCTTATGTTTTAGGGTTTTGATCCAAAAATCCGGAATACCCATCCCCAACCTGAAATCAAAGCCCAGTCCCCCATCTTCATGTCTTCTGCAAAGGCCGGGCATACCACTCACTTCTTCTGCTATAGAAAGCGCTTGCCGGGAAAAATCATGAATCAATTTATTAGCCAACTGCAGGTAAATGACGGCATCCCAATCCACCCCTTCTCTGAAATATTTGGTGGGATTATCAAAAGTGACATGACCATGATGCAGGTACAAAATAGAGGTCACACCATCCCATCGAAATCCGTCAAAATGGAATTCCTCCATCCAATACCGGATATTTGACAACAGGAACTGTTTCACTTCTTTTTTCCCGTAATCAAACAGCTTGCTGTCCCAACCTTCATGGTAGCCCCTTTCCCCGGGATGAAAATACTGGTGATCCGAACCATCAAATTCATTCAAGCCCTCATTGACATTCTTGACAGCATGGGAATGTACGATGTCCATGACCACAGAAAGACCCAATTGATGGGCTTTATTGATCAAAAATTTAAGTTCCTCAGGCGTACCGAAGCGGGAAGAAGGACTAAAAAAATTGGAAACATGGTATCCAAAAGATCCATAATAGGGATGTTCCATAATGGCCATCATCTGTATCGTATTGTATCCTGCCTCTTTGATTCTGGGAAGGATATTCTCTGCAAATTCCATGTAAGTACCCACCCCGGCTTTTTCCTGAGCCATACCCACATGGCATTCATAAATCAAAGGTTGGAGCAGGTTATCCGATGGATTAAAATCATGGTCTGACCAGACAAAAGGTTCGGATGGAAACCAAAGTTGCCCTGCAAAATCATGGCTTTCCTCATCCTGTACTACTTTCCTTATGTAGGCCGGTATCCTGTCCAGCGCTGCATTTGCACCTTCTACATGTACTTTAATTTTGGAACCGTGTAGGAAACTATCCTTGTAATCATCATAAGGTAAAAAAATTTCCCAATCTCCACGGTGGTTTTTGCGCATTGGATGGCTGTATCTGTCCCAATGATTGAAATCACCCATCAAAAAAAGATTATAGGCTTTGGGTGCCCATTCCCGGTATATCCAACCATTTCTTAAGCGGTCAAAATGAACCCCATAATACTCATGGGCTCTGGCAAATTCCAGTACACTTCCATAGGCCTGTTCTATGTCCTGAAGGCTATGTTTGTACCTTAAGTACCTTTCATAAATATCCTCTGAATATTCCTTTAACCAGTCCTCTTCCTTGGCAAGAGGTAAAACTTGTTTCTTTTCCACAAAAAATTCAGTTTGTTTCTTTTAAAGATAGAAAGAAATCAGGTCAACTGCCTATAATCAAAAGTAATTTTATTGATGAAACTCAATTGACGACGAAGGTTTATCCAGATACTCCGAACACTTGACAGATTAGGGTTTCCTATCGTCAGCGATTTCTTTTTCATTTTTCCAAAAGATTTTTGCGCCGAGTCTCGGTCTGGAATTCATTTGTGGCCCAGGCCTTCACCATGGCTTATCACATGAAATGCTTTCAGCCTTATTCTTTTCCAATTGAGAATTTGTATCTCAGAAATAATAGAATAATATCAATAGCCCATAATTAAATGCGCAGCTTTTTTATCCCAGCCTGCGTTTGGTAGGTGTGGTTATCATCATTTATCCCTCCCTTCAGAAGGCAGGAGTGGTTAGTTTCCCAAAAAGCGCCGCTTTTTTCAATAAATAAGGTAAAATACACATTCCGGGGATTGAAAATCCGCTGTATCGTTTCACGAAATTGCAAATTTCGAGCAACAAAAAGCAAAGGATAGGTTAATCTGTAGTTAATTCCAAAATTGATCTCCTTAAATTCTCCCTGGCCTTTTTGCGAAAATCAGGGCTTAAAAAATCCAAATCCGGTAAAACCATTACCTGATGAAAGGCGGAACCTTCAAAGCCATCACCTGCCGTAATCAGAACGCATGGCTTATCTAGTTTTTTACATAATTGCAAAAGCTCGTAACTCCCCTTGCCTCCAGCAGATTGCTCATCATACTTTCCTTCTCCGGTGATTACTAAATCAGCCCACCCCACCTTTTCAGGCATCCCTACTTTTGAAAAAAACCATTGTGCTCCCCTTTCCATCTTCAACTCAAAAAAATGTGCCAGTCCAAAGGCAATCCCTCCAGCAGCTCCAAAGCCCACTTGATCGGGAATTTCCTTTCGTACTTTTTTGGATAAAAGATTCAATATTCGATGGCAGGAACTTTCAAAAACAGGGATTTCATGTCTTGGTAATCCTTTCTGAGGACCAAATACCGGAATGGCACCCGCTTTACCCCAAAAGGTATTTGCCACATCGCAAAGACAAGAAAATCGAATATTTATTGACTGAATTGGGCGTTGAATGTACTGAATGCGCTGCATAAAACTATCAGAAAACATGGCAACAGCCCTACCCTTTTCATCCAAAAAACCAAAACCCAAAGCCGCCAATATACCCAAACCCAAGTCAACCGAAGCCGATCCGCCCAGGCCCAAAACGATATGATTGGCACCGGCTTTTATGGATGCTTGAATCAGTTGTCCTGTCCCATATGTGCTGGCTACCCAGGGATTCCGCTCAGGATTACTGAGGTGCTTGATGCCCGAAACAGTGGAGACATCAACAAAGGCTGTTTGACTTTTCTGATCCAAATAATAATAGCCTTTGATTGACCTGCCCAATGCATCCAGGACCCATTCTTCCTTTTCCTCCAAGCCCAGTGCCTTTCCCAGTAAATAACAAGTTCCATCCCCTCCATCTGCTATGGGCAGGCATTTGGTCTCCCAGTCAGGATGTTTTTCCAGCAGTGCATCAGAAATGATCTTCGCAGCTTCATCTGCTTCAAGCGTTCCTTTGAATGCATTGGGTGCTATCAGGATTTTCATAAACAATTCAGGGAAAATGTTTGAAACAAAGAATATATTTTAACCGATAGAAAGTTAGAAAACTTAGTCAGGAAAAGCCAATACGAGTAGGCAGCATTGACAAATGTGTACGCCACCCTGAGAGAAGCGAAAGCCTGCCCCGATCTTTTTGTGGGGTCTCCCAAAATAGAGAAGATGCTTCTCCCTAATTACTCGGGAAAAGCATGACGTGTAATTTTTGTCATTACCCTTTTTGTACATTTTCCTAAATGTTGAAATATCAGCATCACAAGGATAAGCCTATTCCAATTGTTGACTTTCTGATCTTTCTAAACACCAGCCCTCTTAATGAAATCCTTAAAAACCTTAACTTGATGGTTCAATTACTTTCAAAATCCACCTTCCCACTTCTGACATTTCTACCCTTTAACCCTCCCAAAATAATCCTTCGTCGCCGCCTTTACTTTAGGCGCCAGGTAAACGGTGGAGATCATCGTCGGTATAGCCATAATTGCATACATCCCATCTATAAAACTTACCACCACTTCCAAAGAAACCACAGCTCCGGCCACGATAGTCACCAAATAGAAATAGTTATAGTATTTTGCCCTTTCAGCCCCAAAGAGGTAATTGAAACATTTGTGGCCATAGTAGGAATAGGTAAACATGGTGGATAGCGCGAAGACCAATACCGCCAACATCAACAGGTATTTCCCGATTCCCGGGAGGCCAAGTTCAAAGGCTGAGAGCGTCAGCCTCACGCCATCATTGTCGGTGGATTGCCAGACACCGGTTAATAAAATCACAAGGGCCGTCAGCGTACAAACCACCACTGTATCGATAAATGGACCCAACATGGCGATCAATCCTTCTCTTACCGGTTCATTATTTTTGGAAGCCCCGTGTACCATAGGTGCTGTGCCTATACCCGCTTCGTTGGAAAAAGCAGCCCTTCTGGCACCAATCACCATCACAGCACCAACAGCACCGCCCATCACTGATTTCCCGGTAAAGGCATCTTCTACAATCAGCCATAACATGGCAGGTACCTGATCGTAAAAGCGGAACATGATAATCAGAACTGTAACAAAATACAAGATGACCATGAATGGCACCAAACGGGAAGCTACCGCGGCAATCCGTTTGATTCCGCCTAAAATCACAATGGCAACAATGATCATCATGGATATGCCCAATACCCATTTGGTGGTTTCCCCATTGTCCAGACCATTAGGGATCAGAAGTACAGACCGCAATACGGCGGTCAATTGATTGGCCTGAAAGATGGCAAGCAGACCCAATACCCCGGCAAGAGAAAACAATACCGCCAGGGGTTTCCATTTCTTGCCCATGCCTTCTTCGATTACATACATAGGGCCACCCTGAACAGTACCAGCAGTATCTTTTCCTCGGTACATAATGGCCAGGGTACAAGTGAAATATTTGGTAGCCATACCTACAAAGGCAGAAATCCACATCCAAAATATAGCGCCTGGGCCACCCATATTGATGGCAATGGCCACACCGGAAATATTCCCTAGCCCCACCGTAGCGGCAATGGCCGCTGATAGCGCCTGACGGGAAGAAATCTGCCCGGGTAAGTTCTCGTCATCATATTTCCCCCTTACCACTTTCAGTGCATGTCCAAAATAGCGGAAAGGTAAAAAACCGGAATACGCAAAGAGTATAAAGCCTCCCCCCATCAAT
Organism: Cecembia sp.; assembly: GCF_007126775.1. Lineage (GTDB taxonomy): Bacteria > Bacteroidota > Bacteroidia > Cytophagales > Cyclobacteriaceae > Cecembia. Next base: position 7,186 of record NZ_SLAP01000022.1, read on the forward strand.
AAGAGGAGCATGGGCGTATCCCAAATCCAATTGCTAAAGTCAATGATAAATTGTCCCATGTAGAATTTAAATGAAATAGCATATTAATGGCAATTTTGGTAAAAGACAAATGGGAAGGGGAATTTGATCTCTTAATGATTGTGTAGAGAAAAAAGAGGTGCCTTCGGACAGAGAGAATAGCTTGTACCAAGTACCAAGTATTAAGTACCAAGAGTTAGATTCCGGTACGTAGAGGATTGTTAACTGAAAAAGTCAATTCCATTAGTAAACTATTGTTATATTGATAGCTCCTCACATAATAAACAGATCACCAGTTTACCGTGAATCATCTTGCTTCTTATTTCTTGTTTCTAGTCTTTAACCTCCTACCGTCGGTATGACAAGGAAAGGCCTATCCAAAAAGCTATCCATCATTGGAACAGCTTTTCGGATAGGCATTCATCTTCTTTTGAACTAGAAACCTCTTATTTATTATCTCTTGCTTCTTGATTCTAGTCTCTAACCTCCTACCTTAAGGTAGGCAAGCTCGATTCTTAGTGGTTCAACACTTCCGAAATCCGCCTTCAAACTTCCGAAATCTCTAAATTCTCGTCTCTCCCTCCTACCATTCCACCTTCGGTGAACGATAAAAATTCTTCCCTTGCGCCTCCCAACGCTGACCATGCCAAACAATCCTTCTGCTGAAATCTTCCCAGTTTCGGGCAGTCTTGGGAGACCAAGCAATCTCCGCAATGGCCGCCAACCTGGGGAAAGTCATGTATTCTATGTCCGCAAAAGTAGTGATGGTCTCTGTCCATAAAGGTGCTTCTACACCCAGAATATGCTCTCTTTTAATTTCAGCTTCCAATTCGGTTGGGTCCCAATTATAGGCCTCATCCAATTCAATATAGGCCGCCCAATGTAAACCGAGTTGGGTAGTAGAATCATATTGCATATCCAAATAAGCCTTTACAGCCGGAGAGATCAATACCTGTGCTCCCTGCTCAATGGCCATAATTGCATTTTCTGCCTTCGCCCAATATTGTGCTACTGAAGTAGGTAGCAATTGGGCATGCGCCACTTCATCCCAACCCAAGGTTTTCTTCCCATATTTGCTCACTATTTCCTGTGCCTTTTCTATAAATGGAATATAATCCTCCATATCTGTCACGTGGGATTCATCTCCCCCAATATGGAAATAAGGTCCAGGAGTGAGTTCAGAAATTTCCCGGATCACATCATCAATAAACTTATACGTTACTGGACTGTCTGTATCCAAAGTGGAGAAACCCACTTCAATTCCCGTGTGATAAGGAGTTGCATCCGGATCTTCTTCATCCACGCCTAAAGCTTTTCGGTCAACAGGAACAGCGGTAGCCTCGGGGACGCTAATCCCAGGGTTCAAAATACCATAGGCATTCAAGGCAGAATTGGTATGGCCCGGCATATCAATCTCCGGCACGATGGTAATGTACCTGCTTTGCGCATATCGCACGATTTCTGTGTAATCATCCTGGGTGTAATATCCCCCTTTTCCTCCTCCTACTTCATTGGCACCACCAATGGTGGTCAACAAAGGCCAGGATTTGATCTCAATCCTCCATCCCTGATCATCAGAAAGATGCAAATGCAAATGATTGATTTTATATACCGCAATCTGATCGATCAGTTTTTTTACATCTTCCACAGAAAAGAAATGCCTGGCCACATCCAACATCATACCTCTGTAACCATATTCCGGATGATCCTCGATGGATCCCTGTGGCAAAGAAAACTGATTGTTTACACCTGGAATTTTACCACCATGGGCAGGAATCAATTGCTGCAATGACTGAATGCCATAAAACAATCCTGCCGGTTGCGGGGCACTAATCAGCACCTTCTTATCCATGATGGCCAATCGGTACCCTTCTTCCTGATCGGAAGCGCTAGAATCTAGGGCCAATACAATGGCATTGTCCCGATCTTCCTGAGCGATATTCAGGTTAAGACCAGTCAGGGCTGCTATGGAAGATTTTAAATATTCTCCGATCAACTGAACTTGGGCGGGATCAGCTTGCAGCACGATGGCTGTTTTCCCGTCCAAGATAAAACTGCCCGCTGCAGGTACTAAGGAAACCGGAACGGGTATAATACTGTGTTGATCCATAGGAACCGCTTCCTGCTTTTTGCCACAGGAAAAGGCCAAGAAAGCCAGCACTGTCATAAAGACTATGTTTTTAAATTGCTTCATAGTGAAACTTTGTTTAGGGTATAA
>NZ_SLAP01000192.1 GCF_007126775.1 Cecembia sp.
CTCCAACTACAAAAATATGGTGATGATGATTATAATCATCAATCAAAATTTCCTCTCCTTTGATTTTTTTAACTACAGGAAAGTTCCTTTTACTGACTTTTGTTATTATCGACTGGCCCATTAAATTACTGGCCAATCCAAAAATAAAACACATTAAAAACCAATTTACTTTAAACTTAAAATTTTTCATAAATCCTTATTTTAATTCAACGGGCCACTAAAATAGCAGCCCGCTGGTGGCCACAATAAATAATCGATTACAGAATTTAATTAGGTCTTCTTATTAACTAATTTCAGCATTTACCACCAAGGACCTCCTCCGTCAGCGGTACCACAAGGGCCAACACCACTTCCTAGGCCTGAATGGATGGCACACCTATTCACACTACAAAAATTAGTAATTCCTGAATCACCATCAACACTATGATTACAAAAACTCACATCCATTAATTCATTGCTCGTTTTTTGGTTTGCAAATCAAGTTAATGGTGAAGTACCAACAAAAACACCGAAGAGAGCAGCAAAGATTGCTGTTAGCATAAAATTCAATTTTTCCTTTTTCATAACAATACATTTTTAAATTGTGTACAAAATAATTATCAATAAGTACTTGCAAGTCTGTTAAAATAAATAAATAAATAAATAGCAAGTTTTTAGTTAACTTTTTTCAAACATAGTTATCACACATTACATTAGATTCTATATTTTTAAAAGCCATATCCTTGAAAAAAAACCCTACCCCCTATGAAAAACTTAAAAATCGAAATCAAATGGGCACTGATCTTTGTGCTGATGCAGCTCTCCTGGATGCTCATGGAAAAACTTACCGGTCTGCATGATACCCATATCGACAAACATGCCATCTTCACCAATGGAGTGGCCATTTTGGCCTTTCTGATCTATGCAATGGCACTGTTTGATAAAAGGGAAAATTTCTATCATGGAAAAATGACCTATCTGCAGGGATTTGTAACTGGGATTTGGATTTCCCTTTTTGTCACCTTGCTCACTCCAATCACCCAATACATCACTTCCTATTGGATCAGTCCGGAATATTTTGACAACATGATCACATATAGTGTCAGTCAAGGTAAAATGGGCCAAGAGGAGGCAGAAGCCTTCTTCAATTTCAACAGTTACCTGATGCAGAGTACCCTTTTTGCTCCTGTGGCCGGAGTTGTTACCAGTGCTATTGTAGCCCTCTTCACCAAGAAGTCATAGGCAGTTGAAAATAGGAGAATGAATGATGAATTAGGAATTAGGAATGATGAGTGAAAAGTGAGATTTAAGATTTGAGATGTGAGACTGGAGATTTGAGACATGAGTGAAGATGGAAAAGTGAATGACAAGGACTTTCTAAGTTTGGAAAGATTAGTTGCACATCCATAGAGATATTTATGCCCAAAGGGCGCAAAGAAGCCAAAAAAATAATTTAAAAATTTGAGATAGCTGTTTAGACGAAATTTTCCTGTCTTAAGCAAAATTCAACCCAAATAATTCCAAGAAAATAAACAAAAACCATATCTTAGTTTTTCAAAAATTTTCAATAACCCTAACCTATTATGAAATCTTCCAAAAACGATACTCCCGGTCAAAGTAGACGGGAATTTATCAAGAATACAGCTATTGCCTCTTCCATTTTTATTGTTCCCCGCCATGTACTTGGAGGTGTTGGCTTCATTGCCCCCTCTGATCAGTTGAACCTTGCTGCAATTGGAGCAGGAGGCAAAGGAATCAGTGATATCAAAAATTCATCAGTGAATGGAAGGGAAAGGGTGGTGGCATTATGTGATGTGGATTTTTCAGGATCTGCCAAACAATCCATAGAGAATTTTCCCAATGCAAAATTATATTCCGATTACAGGGAAATGTTGGATAAGGAGAAAGACATCGATGCCGTGACCATTTCAACACCTGACCATGTGCATGGCCCTGCCGCCAAGTATGCCATGGAAAGAGGCAAACATGTGTATGTGCAAAAACCTCTGACCCATAATATCCGGGAAGCCCGTATGCTCACAGAAATGGCCCGGGATCAAAAAGTAGTCACCCAAATGGGGAACCAAGGCGCTTCCAATCCGCTTTTGGGTATGGTCCAAAAATGGGTGGACAGTGGTAAATTGGGGAAAATATCCAAAGTACAGGTATGGACCAACAGGCCAGTTTGGCCACAGGGATTTGCTTTCCCACAACCCGATCCCAATCAAAAACCAGATGCTTTGAATTGGGACCTTTGGCTAGGACCTGCCGCTGAAATACCTTTTACGCCTAATCTTCACCCCTTCAATTGGAGAGGTTGGTGGGATTATGGCACAGGAGCTTTGGGAGATGTGGGCTGTCATCTGATTGATATTCCATTCAGAACACTTGGCATGCATTACCCCACAGCGGCGGAATGTAGTGTAGGTACAGTTTTCACCAAAATGTGGACCCCGGATTACCATCCTGAAGGTTGCCCAGCCTCTTCATTCATTACTATAAATTTTGCAGCTACCGAAAAAAGCAAATCCCCCATAGAAATGACATGGAGTGATGGAGGAATCAGGCCGTCCAGACCTGAGGCTATACCTGCAGATCATGATATGGGAGGCAACAACTCTGCCAATGGTGTACTGATCATCGGGGAAAATGGTGTCATTTCAACCAATATCAATGACAGTTCTCCACTTATGCCTAAATTGTATATGAATGATGGATATACAGAATTTGGACCGGAGAAAGAAGCAATGGAAGAACCGGAATATGGTCATCAAAGGAAATGGATAGATGCCTGCAAAGCTGGTTTTGGAAGCAAGGAGCACCAAGAACTTACCTCTTCTTTTGATTATGCCGGGCCTATGACAGAAACTGTCTTGATGGGTAATCTGGCTATAAGAAGCTATATGCTCAGAAGGGAGAACCCACAGGGACAAATGGAATTCTTCGGTAGAAGAAAGCTACTTTGGGATGGCGACAACATGCGCATTACCAACCTGGAAGAAGCCAATCAGTTTGTGGGCAGGGAATACAGACCAGGTTTTGAAGTTTAAAATTAAGCGCGGGTGGATCCCGCGTTTTATTTTATTTAACCATTAAGAAAAAAATGCATCAATCCCTGATACAGATAGCTTTGGTAGTCAATGACTATGATGAGGCCATTCAGTTTTACACCCAAAAACTTCAATTTGACTTAGTGGAAGATACCAAATTATCTGAAACAAAAAGATGGGTTGTGGTGAAACCAAAAGGGGAAAAAGGTGCAGCATTGTTATTGGCTAAGGCTGCTTCTGAAGAACAAAAAAGAAGCATTGGAAACCAAACAGGGGGTAGGGTATTCCTATTTTTGCACACGGATAACTTTGACAGGGATTATAAAAACCTGCTTCATCACCATATCAAAATCATTAATGGTCCCAGGGAAGAAGCCTATGGAAAGGTCCTTGTTTTTGAAGATCTGTACGGTAATCTTTGGGATCTGATTGAACCTCCAACGCCAATGTGATATTTTATTTTTACCTAGTAATCATCAAGCATATGTCCATTTACCAATCCACGCCTCAAGCACTTTGGTCGGGAAGAAATACAGATAGCCTTCAATATTGGCACCAAGCTGTTACTTGCCTCAACTCACTTGAATTTTCGGATCAAAGTACAGAAAAAAAGCTTGCCATCTTGGGATATGCAGGGGAAGAAGGGGTAAAAAGAAATCAAGGCAGAATCGGAACATCTAAGGGGCCTATGGCCATAAGGAAAATGATGGGGCCCATGGCTTACCACCTACCAAAAGCTTTGAAGATTTATGACTTAGGTGACGTAGGTACAGAAGGAGATGACATGGAAGCCTCCCATGACCTTCTCTACCAAACCATCAAAGGACTGTTGTCAAAAAAAGCTTTCCCCCTGATTTTGGGTGGGGGGCATGACCTCGCTTTTCCCCATGGAAGGGCTGTAATGGAATACTGCATGGGCAAAGGTGAAAAATTAGGTATTATCAATCTTGATGCCCATTTTGACATCCGACCCAAAGTCGATGGAAAGGGACATTCAGGCTCGCCTTTCTTGGAGCTTGCCACTTCTTTTCCAAAAAACTTTGAATACCTCTGTTTAGGTATTCAAAGCGCGGCCAACACTCCAGAACTTTTGGAAAAAGCCAATCAACTTCGTGTACAATGGCTGGAAATGGAAGAATTTACTATGGATAATTGGACACAGATAAGGGAGCAGTTGGATACTTTTTGCCAATCCATGAATAAAATTTACCTGAGCATTGACCTTGATGGTTTTTCCTCTTCAATAGCACCCGGAGTTAGTGCCCCCTCTCCATGGGGTTTTTCCACTGAGCTGATCGCTAAAGTATTAAAATGGATTGCCCAAAGCGGAAAATTAATCTCCATGGACGTAGTCGAATTAAACCCTAAATTTGATCAGGACAATATCACTTCTAAATTGGCAGCAAGGTGTGTCGAATTCACTTTAAGAAATTTTTTTGTTAGCTGATTTTTTGCGCTAAATCAACTCAAAACCTGAGCTTTATCATATTTAACAAGGATGAAATTTTATAAATTTATCCTATCAAAATTAAGTCAGTTAAATAAAATTTAAACCAAAAAACCATGAGCACACCTGCAAAAAGAAACAGCGGATTGTGGCCAAAAATGGTTCATGATTTCTTTGGCGCAGATTTCTTTGATTGGGAAAAAGACTTCTGGGCCCCAGGAAAGGGAGTAGAAATGCCTTCCGCTAATGTCATTGAGAATGACAAAGAGTTTAAGTTGGAGCTATCCGCTCCAGGTTTCGACAAAAAAGATTTCAAAGTCGAATTCAATGATGGTATCTTGAATATCAGTGCAGAAAAAGAACACAAAGCAGAAGAGGAAAAGGATAATTATCGAAAAAAAGAGTTTTCCTATTCCAGCATCCGACGGTCCTTTACACTACCTGAAAACATTCTTGAGGATAAGATTGACGCCAAATATGACAATGGCATTCTAAAAGTACTTATCCCCAAAAATGATAAAGTGGAAAATAAAAGCAAGAAGGCCATCAGCGTAAGCTAATTTCATTTTTTCTCATAATAAAAGCCCTGTTCCATGAGGTTCAGGGCTTTTTCATTCAAAATTTTATATTTTCAAATTCACCTTTGAAGAAATTAACTTATTTTCGGACAATGAAATCCTGCACATTCTTAAATGAACTTATGAAAAAACTAATACTCCTCTTTTTCATCCTTGGCATGAATTGGAGCTGTATTTCAGTTAATCATGGGCAAACTTTCAGGATTTTTGAAAAACCTGTTTTATTAGACGAAGAAAGAATACAATTATCAGTAGATTACCTCAAACAAAGGCACGGAATTGAAACTGAGTCTGCCACCATTGAACCAGATATGGTAGTGGTTCATTGGACTGCTGTACCTACCTTGGAAGCTACCTTTGATATATTCAATCCTGTCCAATTGGCAGGCAGACCGGAACTGACTACTGCCAGTCGTTTGAATGTATCTGCCCACTTTTTGGTGGACAGAGATGGGGTAATTTTCAGATTATTACCAGATACCGCTTTTGGGCGACATACTATTGGGCTGAATTACATGGCCATTGGTATTGAAAACATAGGCGGACCGGATGCTCCTTTAACCAGGGCACAACTAAAGGCCAATGAAGAGCTGATCCGGTACCTACATAAAAAACATCAAATAACTTATGTAATCGGTCACCATGAGTATTATGCTTTTCAACAATCTCCTCTTTGGAAGGAAACAGACCCGGACTACATTACCCAAAAACAAGATCCTGGGGATCGATTTATGAAAAGATTAAGAAACAGACTTAAAGACATTGATTTTAAAGACAAACCTGAATAGACCATGAAGTTCAATTTTTACAAAAAAAGTGTTCCCCTGATAATCATTTCAGGATGTTTCTTGTTTTTAATGCTTGAGTCCTGTAAATCAACTGTGCCTACCACTACCACTCCAGTATATACAGATGGTTTAGAAGATGGTTTCCCCAGTAAGATTTTTTCAAACCTTCCCAAAACGCTTTACTATAGGGTTATTGAAATGGATATGCCCAAAAGCCAACGGGAATTTAGGGGTGTTTGGATTGCAACAGTAGCCAATATAGATTGGCCTAGTTCTTCTGAAGACCCATACGAAAAGCAAAAAGAAGATTTTATTAAACTTTTGGATTATTACCAATCTTTGAATTTTAATGCGGTAATTGTTCAGATTAGAACGGCAGGAGACGCCTTCTATCCATCTAGGTTTGCCCCTTGGTCAAAATATTTGACCGGAAAACAAGGCAGAAGGCCCGAAACCTTAGAAGACCCCCTTTCATGGATGATTCTGGAGTCGAAAAGAAGAGGATTTGAATTTCATGCCTGGCTCAACCCTTACAGGGCAACCATGGATTTGGATATCGCTCAGCTAAGCCCAGAGCATGATGTTTTGAATTATCCGCAATGGATGGTTAAATACGATACCAAATATTATTATAACCCAGGACTTCCGGAAGTAAAAGCCCATCTTCTAAAAATCATTGAGGAAGTTGTCAAGAATTATAATATAGACGCCATCCATTTTGATGATTACTTTTATCCGTATAAGGTCAAAGGTCTTGAGTTTAACGATGAAGATGCTTACAGGCGCCACGCAAAAATGGGCCAATCTAAGGCCGATTGGAGAAGAGAAAACGTGAACAGTCTGGTTTACGATATCAGCCAATTGATCCAAAGAGAAAAGCCTTGGGTGCAATTTGGCATTTCCCCTTTTGGCGTTTGGAGAAACATTAATATAGATCCTCGAGGCTCCAATACCCGTGCCGAGCAAACCAATTTTGATGACCTTTATGCAGATGTATTGACATGGATGGAAAATCGCTGGTTGGATTACCTCATTCCCCAACTTTACTGGAGTACGGATCATGAACCTGCATCTCATAGGGAATTGCTAAACTGGTGGTCTAGAAACCATTACAATACTACCATTTACATTGGCAATGGAGCCTATAAAATCAGGGACAATGCTGATCCTGCCTGGAGTGACCCAATGGAAATTGTCAATCAGCTGAGCTTATCCAATATGACGCCTAATATTCAAGGGAATACTTTTTTTAGTGCCAAATCTCTTTACCAAAAAAATCGTGATGTAGCTCAGCTCATTAAAGATTACCATTACGAGTTCCCGGTTCTCTCTCCCGTACCTCATAGAAATATAATTAATCCTCCTGCCATCGCTGACCCTGCACTTATTCTACATGGTGAGGGTTATGCATTCCAGTTTAGAGAGATAGTAAAATCGGATTATCGTTATGCTTTGATTTATACAGCTTCCACACTAAGTGACCTACAAAGAAGGTCAGAGGAAACGAATTTTCAGAAAATTTACCTGGATGACAATGATCGGTTTGTAGTACCAATTCTAAGTTATGAAGACAAACCATACATTGCATTGAGCTTCATAGACAGGTTTGGTGTAGAAACCAAACCCTTAGTGTATAAAATTGAAGGCCAACTTTTAACGCGGACAGAATGAAAGACATGCTCGTTCGCTTGTTGGACTTACCTGACATCTCCAAGATGGAGGAGAAACTCAGAAGAGAGAATATCATTATCCGACGGCCAATACCGCCTGAAAAATCAATCCTGATAAATTGGGTAAGTACCCATTTTGGCATGTACTGGGGCAATGAAGTGGATGTCGCATTTTCCCAGCTTCCTGTTAATTGTTTTATAGCCCAAAAGGGAAATGATATTTTGGGCTTCGCTTGCTTTGAAACTACTGCTAAAAATTTCTTTGGTCCGACTGGAACTTTGGAAAGTATGCGTGGAAAGGGCATTGGTAAAACACTCTTAGTAAAAAGTCTGGAAGCTATGAAGGAAATGGGGTATGCCTATGCTATCATTGGCGGTGTAGGGCCTGCTGAATTTTATAAAAACACGGTTGGAGCCACACCTATTAAAGGCTCAGAAATCAGTGTTTACCAAAACCTATTAAGAAAAAACAATGAGCAAGCCAATAAAGAATAATCCTTGGTATTGGGTCCCCCCACTCTATCTAACTGAAGGCATTCCTTATGTTTTGATCATCACAGTATCGGTTATTATGTATAAAAAACTGGGTGTTGACAATGCCGATATTGGATTATACACCAGTCTATTATACCTGCCTTGGGTGGTCAAGCCACTTTGGAGTCCCTTGGTGGACATTTACAGTACAAAAAGAAAATGGTTTTTGGGCATGCAATTGCTGCTGTCTCTTGCTTTCTTGGGTGTTGGACTAAGTATACCAACCAACCAGTTCTTTGTTTTAAGTCTCGCCTGTTTTTGGGTAGCTTCTTTTGCCTCAGCCACTAACGATATCGCTTCAGATGGTTTTTATTTATTGGCTTTAAAAGAAGAACAACAATCATTTTTTATTGGCCTTAGAAGCACATTTTACAGAGTAGCCATGGTTACAGGTCAAGGCTTGTTTGTCATATTAGCAGGTTATTTAGAGGTTAAGTTTGGAGATAACACCAAAGCGTGGTCACTCACTATGGTTCTCGTGGCAGCGCTTATGTTTGTACTGACTCTTATCAATTATTGGACAACACCTAATATTGAAAAATCAAGCAGCTATGAAAAAGAAAAATCCTTGGGATTTTTGGATGTATTCGCTACTTTTTTCAGGAAAAAAGAGGTTTGGTTAGCCCTTGCCTTTATCCTTTTATACCGTTTAGGGGAATCCCAGCTTGTGAAAATGGCTTCTCCTTTTTTATTGGATGATCGTGAAGTAGGAGGTCTTGCACTCAGCACAGGAGATGTAGGGCTGATTTATGGCACTTTTGGTATCGTTGCATTGTCGGTTGGAGGCATTATTGGTGGAATAGTCATATCAAAGGATGGACTCGGGAAATGGATGCTGCCCATGATTTTATCATTGAATGTTCCCAATTTCTTTTATTATTTATTGGCCTATTTCCAACCTGAATCTACTTTCTATGCCGGATTGGTAGTGGTTATTGAACAGTTGGGTTATGGCTTTGGCTTTGCGGCATTTATGATGTACTTAATCTATGTAGCAGAGGGCCCCTCCAAGACTTCACATTATGCAATTGCCACTGGTTTTATGGCTTTGGGTATGATGATACCTGGTATGGCATCGGGATTCGTTCAGGAATGGTTAGGCTATGAAGGTTTTTTTCTCTGGGTTGTTTTTGCTGCGGTACCGGGTTTATTGATGGTAAAGTATGTCAAGTATCCATATGATTATGGAAAAAATAAATCAAAACCAACAAAGTAAAGTAACCGTTAACTAGCAGGTTTTCAAAGTTTTTTCTTTATTTTTGAACAACCCTTATTCAGTTACTTAGACCAATATTTTTATGAGCATTAAAGAGAAGATTGGGCAATTGTTTTCTCCAGCTGCATTTATTCATGATTCAGCGGAAAATATCGAAGCTTTGGAAATCCTCATACAGGAACAGCATATCGGTGGGATAACTTTTTTTCATAGCCGTCATTCTGCAGCCGCCAATTTCGAAAACAGGCAAGAAAAACTAAACTACGAAGACACTCTTAAAAAGCTGACCAAACGCATCAAGCGTTATCAAAGCTTAGCCAAAACCCCCTTATTGATCAGCATAGATGCGGAATTTGGTCTGGCCATGCGGGTAGAAGATACACCACAATATCCGTATGCCATTACTTTGGGTGCATTGCCCTTGGATCAGATCAAGTTGGTAAGAGAGACGGGATACAGAATGGGAAAGGACCTGATAAAATGTGGCATTCATGTTAATTTTGCACCGGTGGCAGATATCAACACCAATTCTGAAAATCCGGTGATTGGCTACAGGTCCTTTGGAACGGATAAAAACAAAGTAAGCAAATTTGCATGGGCCATGTATGAAGGAATGAAACAGGCTGGTATCCAAGGATGTTACAAACATTTTCCGGGACATGGGGACACCAATGTAGATTCACATTTGGGGCTCCCCATTATTCATAAAAGTAAGAAAGAACTGATGGAGGAAGAGTTATTGCCTTTTAAGGAAGGAATTGCTTATGGGGTGGAAATGATTATGGTAGGACATCTTGCAGTTCCGGCACTTTCTTCAGGCAAAAATATTCCTGCCACGCTTTCCAAAGAAATCATTCAAAATGTATTGAAAAAGGAAATGGGTTTTAAAGGCATAGTGGTCACTGATGCCCTTAATATGAAAAGTGTCAGCAACATGTATTCAATACCGGGCCAGTTGGAATGGGAAGCAATTGAAGCTGGTAATGATCTGCTTTGCTTTTCAGAAAATGTAAAAGAAGCCATTGAATTCATCGCTGAGCATACTGATGAGGAAAGAATTGAAGGCTCTTATCAAAAAATTAAAAAATTAAAGGATACGCTGAACATAGGAGCGATTTCTCCAAAAACACCCATCGAATTTGATTGGGAAAACCACAATACTTTCAATCAAAAGCTTGCCAAGTACTATATCAATGCAATTGAGACCAACAAGGATACCGATATATTGGACTGCAGGTCATTTGCCAAAGTATCTGTATTTGCGCCTCTTTTCAATCCTTTTTTCAGTGAAATAGACAATTACCAAAGTACTCCTTCTTTTGAAATCCAAACAACCACTGATGTGGGATGGAAAGACCTGGATCAATTTGACAATCTCTTGATTGCCCTATTTGTGCCTTCTGCCAAACCGATCAATAATTTTGGACTGGATCTTAAGGTAATCAATAAAATGACAGAAATTATCTCATCCAAAAACTGTCAGCTTTACCTTTTTGGAAATCCACTGGCACTGCAAAGCATCAATGGAAAAGACAAGGTCTGTAAGATTATCTGTGCTTACCAAAATTTCGAACCTGTACAGAAGATGGCAGCCTTACATTTTTTGGATGAGATTGATCAAAGCATGAATTTTCAAATGTAAGCTTATCTTCTGCTCAGTATCCTGAACTGATCCATTACCCTGTAAGTAGCCCTGGTAAGGTCGGATTGAATATCAGGCGAAAGAAAGTCAAAAACAGCAGGTGCATATCCCTGCCAGATTGTATTTCCTCTTTTATTATCAATAACGTAAATAACCAACATCCCATTATTTTCTAAGTACCTGACATTATTGTAGGTCTCGTCCCTTTCTCTTTGTTCAGCTTCCGCCAATTTTTCCATATCTATCAATTCAGATCTCCTTTCCACCCAATAGTCGAAGTTTGGCTGATCATATCCTCTGTATTTCACCTGGTCATTGAATATCATATAGTTAATCAATAAGTCAGGCTTTTCATTCTCCTGTTTGAACCCTTGAGAGCCCAGACGATTGGAAATGGTTCGCTCAATAGTTTGATAAAACCCAATAGAATCTTTTGGTATTTCACTCCCTACAAAATCAAAGGTCTTATAACGTTTGAAATTTCCTGTGTAATTAAAATCATATTCTGCCACGTAATCTTTTTGGCCTACGCAAGAAGCCAAAAGAACAAGGATTACTACCAAAATTAAAGGAAAAGGAGCTTTCATGGATCTGCCGGTTTAAAATTTTTACATATAATTGTATTTGATATCGATTAAACTCTGATAAAAAAAGATTGTTTATCAAGATTGCTGATATTCAAACTATTATACAAAATTCATTAAGATTTATCAAGAAAAAATTGATGATCAAATCATCTTTTTTGAAGTAAGCCCTATTAATTACGAAAAATGGATCTATTTGTCATAGGAGATGTACATGGCTGTTTTTACACCTACTTGAAATTATTGGAGTCTTGGAACCCAAAAACGGAACACCTCATCCAATTAGGAGATTTGGTGGACCGGGGTAACTATTCCCCAATGACAGTCAGACTTTCCCATGAAATACAAATGGCTTTTGGGAAGCAGACTGTCTTTTTAAAAGGTAACCACGAGCAACTAATGCAAAATTACCTTATGGGAAAGGACACACGCAATACTTGGTTGTCCAATGGGGGAAATGCAACCTTGGAACAATTTGAAAAATGCGGTACAGATCCTTATCAATACCTAAACTGGATTAAAAACCTTCCTTTATTTTGGGAAAACACAGATGTTTTTGTCTCCCATGCAGGGATTTCGGTTGACGCAGTAATCCCACTGGACCCCAATGGACCTGATGGGGTGCTTTGGAACAGAAAACCATTAAAGAAATTGGATAAACTTCAGATCATTGGACATACACCAAGAGCAGATGGTCAGGCCCAATTTTTTCCGGAATCCAATGCCTGGAATATCGACACAGGTGCTTATAGGGGCATATGTCTTACTGGCATCAAAATCAAAAAAAATGGAGCCTTCCTAGAGAATATTTCCGTACCTACTGATTCGAAGGATCTGGAAAAAGACAATAAAATTTAATAAAATCAGGGCAATTCCAAAACATGCCTGACACATTCCGGTATATCTTCTTGATAATGGCTTACATAAACCAGGGAAATGGGGGAATTGGAGCAAACCTGATCAACCGTTTTTTTGAAGAGCAAACGCTGATTTTCATCCATTCCCTGGGAGGCTTCATCCAAGATAAGTAGTGTTGGTTTTTTGATCAATGCCCTGGCCAATAGCACAAAACGTTGTTCTTCCAAACTTACCTGTTTCAATAATTTTTGGGAAATATCTGAAACTCTAAAAAAAGCCAGCCATTCCAAAGCAAGTTTTTCTTGTTCAGCACTTACTTTTTTAAAAAGCCCCATGGTATCAAAAAGACCGGACAGGACCACCTTAAGACAGGTTTGGTTGTCAGGAAAAAACCGGCTGAGTTCAGGTGCTACAAAACCAATCTGCTTTTTTATCTCCCAAATACTTTCTCCCGTTCCCCTTTTCCTGCCAAACAACCAGATAGCATTGGCATAGGCTTGTGGGTTTTCCCCCAAAATCAAACTTAGCAGCGTGGATTTTCCTGCCCCATTTGCTCCTTTCAACTGCCATTTTTCTCCGGCCATGACCTTCCAGTCCAGGTTGTCCAAAATCGTCTTTTCTGAATAACGGATTCTCACCTTCTCCATTCTGATGATTTCAGAGTTTCTCGGTAGTTGGGAGTCTGCCAGCAGTTGTTGCAACATTTTTTCATCAAAACTTTCCTGTATCCAATTAGCAGAGTTACCAATTTTCCATGAAGCAGGGTCATAAACCGATTGGATCCGCTTCTCGCCCAGTATGGCAATATGTGTGATCCCTTTGGGAATTTCATTGCTATGGGTGGACATCATGATATGAATGCCTGAATCTATAATCCTCTGAAGGATTTCATCAAAACCTTGCCTTGTCTTTATATCCAAGCCTGTCAAGGGCTGATCCAAAAGTAAGATTTTGGGATTTTTCAACAGGGCAGATGCGATGGCCAACCTTCTAGTCTCTCCATTTGAGAGTTTGATTAGGGATTTATCGGATAATTTTTTCAGATGCATGCATTCCAATACCCTGTCGATATTCCATGGGCCTTCTCCTTCACTTCCCAGACCAGAAAGGTATTCCTTCACAGGTACTGCATCATCTGATTCCATGGAATTAAAGCGTTGCTGATAATAAAAATTCTGAAGGTTGGATTTATTTCTAAAAGGATATTTTTGGGACACCACTGCCATTAGGTCTCGAAAAGAATGAACTTGCCCCTTTTCTCCCTGGGCTTTTTGATAGGCTTCTGCAAAAGGCCTCTTAACCGCCCCTTTCGTCACCATAGTCCTTCCTAAAAGGGTATTCAAAAAAGCAGTTAATTCTTTTCCTGAGCTGCCGGTGATGGCCCAATGTTGCCCTTCCTTCCAATCAAAATCAAGCCTTTCAAAGACTTCTTGATCCAAAAAACGGACAGTAGCGTCTGAAATCTTGATGTATGTTTTCATGCTTTTTTTATTTTATTTGGAAACATATCAATTGAGCCCAAGCACTATCTATGCCTTTGCTTCTTATCTTTTACTTTTGGTTTTTTGTCTTGTATATGGGTTTGGTTAAAGCTAATGTCCTTATTGATAAATCCCTAGAAAAGCGGAATCTTCATCGTCAACAGTGACTTTGTCTACCGAAAATAAAATGCCCACGTCAGCTTTAGGTTCTATTGGCAAAGATTTTTGTTTATTTCATTTTTCTTTCTTTCATGTCAAACTCATTTAGCTGCTGCGATTCAAGCTTAATTATCGTCGTTTGATTCTCAAATTCAATGTGAATTCCATCTGTTATTGGACCTTCGTATTCTATACAAAATAACTCAGTTTTGTCGGGTGAGAGAGTGAATTGCTTGAACTCATTCAATTGTTTCTCTTTCACCTTTAACGTTACCTTTACTTCTCGCGAGGTATTGTTTGTTATTCTCAAGTCTGTGGGTGTCGAGGCAGTCAGTCCGCAGTTGTAGTTGAACTCTGTTTTGCGACATCCAAATAGCATTGTCGATACAACAATTATGTAGATTATTATAAGGTCAGACTGCTTCATTTCAAAGTGTACTAACTTATTTATCTGATCAATTTCCTAAATCCGTCTTCTAAATTCAACTCCTACCGGAGTTGAGAATTCCGGGAAAATTTAAATTTCAACCCTCCCCGGGTTTTACCCGGGGCAGATAACCTCCGGTGTTGGACACTTTCAGCGTCCGGAATCAGAAATATCCTCCCGTCTTGACTATTTATTCTTAATGAAATCCTTAAATCCCTTTACTACTTAATGGTTCAAACCTTCTGAAATCCCACTTCCGCACCTCTACTATTTCTTTTTCCTTTTCCTCTACCATTGACAGATAAAAGTAACCGTCATTCTGAGTGAAGCGAAAGCCTGCCCCGATCTTTTCGGGGGGTCTCCTATCATATGGGAGATGCTTCGACTCCGCAAGCTCCGCTCAGCATGACGGGTACAAAAGCGAATCCGAATTCCGGAATCAGGAAATTATACAACTCTTGTCTTGTTTCTTGTCTCTAGATTCTCACTTCTCGCCTCTTGTCTTTATTTCAAACCCTATTTTTACTATCTATCACTATCGTAACAGGTCCGTCATTGACGAGGGATACTTTCATATCTGCTCCAAATTCTCCGGTTTGAATGCTTTTTCCAAGTTCGCTTTCCAATGCCTTAATGAATTCTTCATACATTGGAATGGCAAAATCAGGTTTGGCGGCTTTGATATAGGAAGGTCTATTCCCTTTTTTGGTACTGGCATGCAGGGTAAACTGTGAGATCAAAAGAATATCACCATCCACTTCCAAAACACTCCTGTTCATCACACCTTGCTCATCGGCAAAAACCCTCAAATGTATAATCTTACGGCTCAACCAATCGATATCTTCCTGAAAATCTGCATCTTCGATCCCTAAAAGAACCATTAAACCAGAGCCAATGCTCCCCCTGACCTCGTTGTCGATTTTTACTGCTGATTCCGAAACGCGCTGAATTACTGCAATCATCCCTTAAAATTTTGCATATCCTTGGAAAGGATTACCTCTACTTTAACCGATTTTACCTGATTGGCATGATAAATCATTGATTTGGCAACCTGATGGTCATAAATTGGGCGGATAGCTTTAGCTAACTTCAGCCAAACAAGGGGCTTCATGAAAATTTTGGCAACTTCTTCTCCCATCCTGAACTCGCTTCTATTTCCCAAAAGCAAAGAGGGACGGAACAAGCCCAAATAATCAAAAGGGATTACCTTAATATCCTCTTCTGTTTCTCCTTTTACTTTATTGTAATAAACTGTCGATCTGGGGTCAGCACCCAGAGAAGAAACCACCAAAAATCTTTGGGCACCTTGATTTTTGGTCCAATACGCAAAATTTAAAATGAAATCATGGTCTACTTGATAAAATTTTTCTTTTGAACCTGCAACTTTAATCGTTGTACCCAAAGTACAGAAAGCATGAATTTCGACTTTACCTTGTTGAATTGCATCAACTAAAGGAAACATCAATCCACCTATATCCTCTGCCCTCAGCTTTTCTTCCAAATCCCAAGATTTCAAAGTGCTCAGGTCTCCAATTACCTGTACCAATTTTTCATGTTTCAGGGCCAATTTTCTACGGCCTACAGAAATGATATAATCGTAACTGTTGTCCTTGATCATTTGGTGTAACAATTGCATACCGATCAATCCAGAGGTACCTGCAACAAAGGCTATTTTTTTTATTTGACTCATGCTGTTTTTTTAAAATCGATTTTTCTCCCAAGATTTAAATTCGTCTACCTCATGTTTAACAGATTGGTAAATGGCAATTAAAACGGAAAGATCATCCGCAAATCCAATAATGGGGAGAAAATCGGGAATAATATCCAAAGGGGTAATGAAATAAACCAGTCCCAGTACAATCAATCCCAAAGTTTTATTAGAAACTTTAAATTGTCCTTTGCGGTGTGCTTGTATCATTCTTTTAAATACCATGATAGGCTCCAAAGCCTCTTGTACTTTCGGGTTATGAGAGACTTTGTCCAACCTGTCCATAACCTGGGCAAGCAATTGCTTCAGTTTGCCGTCTTCTCCAGCGATTTGGTTTGCTTTTTCCTGGTAAAGCAGTTTTGCCTTGGTATAAAAATCTATTGATTTTTCTCTGAATGAAGCCATAAGCTAATTTAAAAGAAAACCCTGATTTCATCTTTGACATGCTTTAAGGCATACTGTATGGCATCGTTTTTTTGATCCAGCGATAGTTGGAATATTTTTTTGGCCAAATCAATTCCCCTAGACTCAGCGCCCATATCCTGCATCCCTGTATTGATCAGCGTGATGACACTTTCAACAGCCCTTCGGACACTTTCCCAGGTCTCATCTGAAAAATAAACCTGCTGGGAGAGGTTATGATTGAACTCCTCCCTTACCTCATGCAAGAGCTGGCTGTATAGCTCCCTGGCAGTATATTCCGGGCTATTGATCCTTCTTACCAGGTTATTCGGAGTAATTCTTTCCAATAAAAGACACAGCCGCTCTCCCGCTTGTAACCTAATGGGTAAAATGGTCTGTGTATTTTGAGTCTTAAGCTCTACAACCATTTTCTCCCGTTCCTTTTTGAGAAAAGACATAATCGTCAGGTACATTCCGTAAATCACCAGTCCTGCCGGTAAAATGATTTTTAACAAATCAGCAATAAACTCCATAGTTTTTCAAATTAGAATCCGAATATCCAAAATTAATACTTGGGATGAAACTTTGCTATTTGATATTTTTTCGTTCTAATTTTGAACTTCATTATATAAAATTGCATTGAGTAAACATGTTGATCCCGATTAATATCACAGATAAGGCACAAGAGGAAATCAAAAACATTATCCAAAACAAAAATATTCCCGCAGATTATTTTTTAAGGGTAGGTGTGAAAGGCGGAGGATGTGGAGGCATGTCCTATATGTTGGGTTTTGACAAATTCAAGGAAGGTGATCAAAAATTTGAAGTGGAAGGCATTCAGGTACTAATTGAAAAAAGACATTATATGTTCCTTATGGGCATGCAGGTGGATTTTTACGAAGGCAATGATGCCAGGGGATTTACCTTTGTGAATCCTGAAATTCCGAAAAGGCATGACCAATAACTACTGATGATTTGATGCGACCGAAGACGAGGGATTAGCAGATTAAAGCCCATTTTAGCATTTAAATCCTCTTTTTCAACAGCTCTACTTCTTCTTTTTCCTCTCCTTTCAATCTTAAAAGCCGAATGATACGGTCTGGACTGGGTTTACCTAGGGAAGAAAAAACCAAAGAAATGGCAAATGCAATGGTATAACCCGCATTATCAAATAAAATAAGGCCCAGCGCACAGACCAATCCAGCAAAAAAAAGGATCCAGAATCTTTGCATGGTTACAGCTGCATATTTCTTGATTTTCTCCTCCAGATTCCAGTCAACTTTTAAAGCTTGCTTGATTCCATTATGAAAATTTACGTAATGCAATCCCAGTATTGCAAATACAAAACCCAACAAAAAAGAATCCCAAAAAGCAGGCAGTTCGGGTAACTCCCATGCAACAGTACCGTTTTGGGAATGAAGGTAGGCAAAAGCAAAAAAAGGGATAGGAATGGCTATTAAAATGAGCACATTCCTTTCCAAACCATCATAAATATTTCTGATTGCTGACTTTTCCAATGATTTTTATTCAATGATTATTTTAATATCTGAACTTGCAGGTTTGGAGGAGCAGCACAAGATATACCCTTCTTCAATTTCTGACTTACTAAGACCTGCATCTTCAATCATATCAACCTGCCCTGAAAGCAATCTGCCCCTACAAGCAGTACAAAGACCGCTTTGGCAGCTATAAGGCATATCCACATCATGATCAAGTCCAGCTTCTAAAATTGTTTGTCCCGCAGGAACATCAAAATAATGAGATTCTCCCTCAACTATGACCTCCACCTCTCTTGTCAGTTCCGGGGCAAGCTTTCCAGCAGCTTTCAAATCTTTCTCTTTGGCATCAAGATTGACATAAAAACTCTCCCTGTGAATAGACTCCTCTGCTACTCCTAAAGTTTTCATAGCAGATGCTGCACTGTTCATTAATCCTTCAGGGCCACAAAGATAATATACCGAAGAAGACCCGATTTTATCTTTTAACACTTCCTGAATCCTCCCTGTATCCAATCTTCCCTTTAATCCGGTCCAGTTGGTGCTGGGCTGGCTGAGGTTATGGATAACTGTCAGTCTACCTTCGTACTGTAAAGCTAAAGCTTCTAACTGATTCTTGAAGATAATTTCCTCCTCAGACCTGCTGCAATATAGGAGAGTAACTTTGCTTTGGGGTTCATTGACCAAAACTGACTTGGTAATTCCCATAATTGGAGTAATACCACTTCCCCCCGCCACCATCACAAAATGTCTTTCATTCTTAGAATGGTAGGTAGTAGTGAAATTCCCCATAGGCTTCATGATATCCAGGGTTTTTCCTGGCCGAAGTTGCTCATTAAGGTAATTGGACACCAGTCCCCCTTCTACTCTTTTTACAGTAATTCCAGGATAAGGATCTACAAATGGAGAGGTACAGAGGCTGTAAGACCTTCTTTCTTCCTTTCCATTGAAATCCAGTATTACCGTCAGGTATTGACCTGCTTTATAGTCCAAAAAAGGTTCTGGTTGTTCAAAATACAAAGTTACTGTATCCTTTGCTTCTTTGACAATTTCCCTGATTTTCAAACTGATATATTGAGCCCCGTTAGAGGATTCCTTCTTCTTTTTGAATAGATTAAACATTTGTAGACTGCTTATTTACACATTGATCCAGTAAGTAAGTTTCAAAATTAATGCTCGGTTTTTAATTTGAAAGCTCTCTGGATGATAATTATCTGTGTAAACAACGAATAAATCGGAAACTGGTTTGAATCTCCACTGAAATCTTGTGTTGATATTTACATTTTCTATTTGACTATTGTACTGGACAAAAGTGCTGAGAAACAATTTATCCGTAAATGACACATCCATTTTAGGCCCTACTAACCATAAACTCGCATCGTTATAAGGGGTTGGCATGTCGATTTTATTGTATTCTGCAAATAGAGAAATATTTCCAAATGGCTGAAACCTGTAATTGAGGTTGGTATTGACAAAAAGCCTTTCTCCATTGAAGTATTCCCCCATATAGACTGTACTTGAATAATTTAGCAATTTCCTTGAATCAGAAGAATAAGTAAGACCCGCCCTGGTGTAAGAATAGTCCGTCCCGGCAGCCAATCTTTCTCCCCCTGTTCTGGTAGGATCAAAAGGACTAAAAAGATAGATATATTCATTGAAAAGTCTGAATTGAAGATTTGAAGTGTTTTTGAAATAAAGCCTATACACAAAAGATAGGCGCTCATCCATTTTTAATTGAAAATCTTCATCTTGATAAAGATCGTAGACCAACTGAAAAGTCTGCTGAAAAACCTTATCACTATTGATAATCATCCTGTACATCATGCTGGGTTCGAGTCTCCAATAACCCCTTCTTGGTACAAATCCAACTTCAGAATTGAAGCTTTCTCCCACATACTCGTGATTCCAACGCAAATTGAATCTTTTTGAATTGTATCCTAAAAAGCTTCCATGCGCTTTGGTATCTCCTGAGACATCTGGGCTGAAAGACTGGTGATAGAAAAATTTACCTGTCCATTTATTATCCTCGGAGGCCATGTTGTAATCCAGTCCAACTACCCTGTTAAAATCGGCAATTCTCCCAGCATCCTTTATTTGTCCTGTAGTCTGACGGTTGACAAAAATCCCCGCAATATTGGATCTGGTAAAGACTTTCTGCTGGAAAGAGGCCACTGTATAATTCTGACCGGGATAACCTACGGATTCTTCTGTTTCCGTTTGCATATTCAGAACACCCAGACGGAAATTATCTCCCAAATTCCCATTCAATCTGGCACCATAAAGGATCCGATTGTTGGTGCTTCTTCCCATACTGTCTGTGGCTATCCCTATTCTTCTAGAAAAGAAAGGCCTGATCCTCGAAAAGCCAAAATCACCAAAAAGATCTGCATTTTCCAGAAAAAACTGTCTTCTCTCTGGAAAAAACAGTTCAAAACGGTTGAGATTTGTCTGTTGTTGATCCACCTCAACCGTAGAAAAGTCTGGGTTGAAGGTTAAATCAAGATTCATAGAAGGGCTTAAAGCAACTTTGGCATCAAAGCCAGCTGCCATTCCTGAAACGGTAGCCTCTCCAGCTTGGTGATTTTTTGATGCATTTCCCGCTAAATATGGAATTACTGCAATGTTAGATCCTGGTTTTTTAAGCGGTTTATCCCAATTCAAATATCCTGAAAATGCCACACTCGCTATCCTCTGATTCAAAGGCACTGGGACCCAAGATGAACGTTCAAAATTTTTCCTGTCATTTCTCAAAAAGTTAACCCTCCATTGTGTAGCTCCCTCTGTGAACCTCAAGGTCTTAAAAGGAATGGCCATTTCAACTTCCCAACGGTCTTCGTAACGTTTAACAGAAGAAAACCATTTGTTATCCCAAACATCTGAGACGCGGTCTCCATGATGCACCAATCCCTCCATTTGAATATTGTAGGGACTGACTGAAAACATAAATCCGTTATTCCCATCATCGTAAGGTCCTAAAATGACCGCAAAGGCATCATTTTCATAAAATCGAAAGTCTCTTTTCAAGGATGAGACAACATATCCCTCTTTTGCATTTTGGTACAAGGTAGCTGCCACGTAAAGAAAATCCTCATCATACTTCATTCTGACTTCGGTCCTGGAAGAAGCTGGCATACCTTCATTGGGTATCTGTTGCGTAAATCCACTGATCAATTCTGCATCAGCCCATTCTTTGGGATCAAGCTCTCCATCTATTTGCATGACTGATACAGCAGGTTCAATATTCACTCCAAAAGCTTTCTCTTTTTTCTCCTTGTCATTGGCCAGGAGTGCATAAGGAATTAAAAAAAACAAACAGATAATCATTGACTTCATTCTTCAAGTTTAAAGTCACCAAATTTAATTGACTAAGTAAATTTTGCTTGCGGTAAAATCAAGTGCGTATACCCGCTTATTTAATTACAGATGGAAAAGTGGTTTTTCCAGTTGAAAACATAACTTTGCAATCGAAATAAACAGCAGCATCATGACACTTTCAAACTTGACAGCAATCAGTTCTGTAGATGGCAGGTATGGCAACAAAACAACGCCCCTACAGGATTTTTTTTCAGAATTTGCCCTGATCAAATACCGGGTTCATGTTGAAATCGAATATTTTATTGCCCTTTGTGAACTCCCCTTGCCACAACTTCAGCATTTTGATCACGGACTTTTCCCTAGCCTGCGTGAAATCGCCAGTAAGTTCTCCATTGAAGACGCTCAGAAAATAAAGGAAACAGAAAAGGTCACCAACCATGATGTAAAGGCCGTAGAATATTTCATCAAAGAAAAGTTTGATGCACTGAATCTGGAAATTTATAAGGAATTTATTCATTTCGGTCTAACTTCACAGGACATCAACAATACGGCTACTCCCATGATGTTGAAAGATGGACTGGAAAAAGTCATCCTACCTGCTTTGGGACAGGTAATTTATAAACTAAAAAATCAGGCTAAAGAATGGGAGGAGATCGCTATGCTAGCCAAAACTCATGGCCAACCCGCCTCCCCTACCCGCTTGGGAAAAGAATTTCAGGTGTTTATTACCCGTTTGGAAAGGCAATTGGACCTATTGAGACATGTGCCATATTCGGCAAAGTTTGGCGGAGCTACGGGCAATATGAATGCCCATTTAGTGGCATATCCTGATTTCAATTGGAACGGTTTTGCAGCGCATTTTGTATCCAAACATCTCCATTTGGAAAGGAGTTATCCCACCACCCAGATAGAACATTATGACAACCTTGCCGCTTGCTTTGACGGATTGAAAAGAATCAATACGATACTGTTAGATCTTTCTAAGGACGTCTGGCAATATGTAGCCATGAATTACTTCAAACAGAAAATCAAGGCCGGTGAGGTCGGTTCTTCTGCAATGCCCCATAAAGTTAATCCCATTGATTTTGAAAATGCCGAGGGAAATTTAGGGATAGCCAATGCCTTATTAGAGCACCTGTCTGCCAAATTGCCCATAAGCAGGCTGCAAAGAGACTTGACAGACAGTACTGTGCTCCGTGTTATTGGCGTTCCTTTGGCCCATATGTTGATTTCATTTGAATCATTAACCAAAGGTTTAAACAAATTGGAATTGAACAAGGCTGCCATTGATGCAGATTTGGAGGATAATTGGGCAGTAGTGGCAGAGGCTATACAGACCATTCTCCGAAGAGAAGGCTACCCCAAACCCTATGAAGCCCTTAAAGACCTTACAAGAACCAATACACAAATCAACAAAATATCCATTCATGCATTTATTGAAAGGCTGGATGTTTCTGATAAAATAAAGTCAGAACTGCGACAGATAAGTCCATTCAATTACACAGGTATCCAATGATTAGGGGTTTAATGTTCCGATAAAAAAGTTTTACCACAGGCTATTGCTGCTGATTTACTTTATTATTTCATTAGACGGTATACCTATTAGCCAACAAAAACCCTAAATTGGATCTTTGAAGAAGAATTGTTCTTTTTCTCAACCCGGCAAAAATGAAAAAGCATAATAATTTTCTGTTCTCTCATCTGAGCAGTGATCTTCCCGCTGGATTGGTGGTTTTTCTGGTAGCACTACCCCTTTGTTTGGGAATAGCTTTGGCTTCAGGCGCCCCCTTATTTTCAGGGATAATTGCCGGGGTAATTGGAGGATTGGTAGTAGGAGCTTTATCAGGTTCTCATACATCTGTTTCCGGGCCAGCAGCCGGTCTTACTGTGATTGTTTTGAACGCCATTACCGAACTGGGGGCTTTTGATATTTTCCTTTTGTCGGTTTTTTTGGCTGGAGTTTTCCAGCTTATCATGGGCCTTCTCAAGGCAGGAGTGATCGGCTATTATTTTCCAACTTCAGTCATTAAAGGTATGCTGGCCGGTATTGGCATCATACTTATAATCAAGCAAATACCTTATGCTCTGGGCGTTAGTGAAGGAGAAAGTCTTGCCCAGTATATCCCTTTTGTCAATGATTGGGAGGCAGTAAAAAACCTCAAGCATCTTGGGGATGATCTAGGTTGGGGAGCAATCATAATTACCGCATTATCATTGGGTATTTTGATCCTATGGGACAAACCTTTCATGAAACGGGTAAGTTATATCAAGCTTTTTCCCGGGCCATTGATTGTGGTTGTGTTGGGGATTGTTCTAAACCAACTTTTTCTAGTAACAGCACCTTCCATTTACCTGGGAGAAACAGACCGTGTCATTTTACCAATTGTAGCTTCTTGGGAAGGTTTTACAAAACTTTTTACATTTCCTGATTTTTCACAAATCAGCAATCCAGATGTCTGGTTAGCCGCCATTACAATCGGGATTATTGCCAGTTTAGAGACACTTTTAAGTCTAGAAGCCGCGGATAAAATTGATCCTTACAGAAGAATCTCACCGCCCAACAAAGAATTGATAGCCCAAGGTATAGGCAATATGGCGAATGGCATGGTAGGAGGACTTCCTGTTACGGCTGTCATCGTCCGTAGTTCTGCGAATATTGGTTCCGGAGCAAAAACAAAAATGTCTGCGATCTTTCATAGTGTCCTGCTCTTTGGAAGTGTTTTTCTTATTCCAAGTTTATTGAACTTGATTCCTTTGGCCAGTTTAGCGGCCATTCTCTTGCAGGTAGGCTACAAATTGGCAAGATTTTCTTTATTCAAAGCACAGGTAAAGTTAGGATGGGATCAGTTTTTGCCTTTTATCATCACCATAATTGGCATCATAGTCTTTGATCTTTTGATAGGGATAGGTCTGGGCATGGGTGTGGCAATCGTTTATATTTTGATGAGAAATTTTCAAAATTCCCATTTTGAAGAAAAATATTTCAAAGAGAAAGGAGAGACCATCAAAATTACCTTATCTGAAGAAGTGAGCTTCCTCAACAAAGGGGCTTTGATGAAGGCTTTGGATGAAATCCCTGATGGCAAACATGTCATTATAGATGGTTCAAAATCTGTGATCATTGATCATGATGTTCTGGAGGTCATTGAAAACTTTAAGATAAATGCACCTGGCAGAAACATTGATGTAGATACCATCAAAATTAGAGGCATAAAAGTCGGTGGTCTACACTAAAGGAAGGAATATTTCTGCCAACATACAGCGTACTGACCCACCACCAATTTTTTCAATAGTAGGAATTTCAGGTACAATAATTTCAGTGTAGCGCTGAATGGCCTGAAGTTGTACTTTATTGAGAGAAGCAAAGGCGGTAGCCGACATGACCGTAAATTTCCTACCCTCCTTATTCTTCAACTCCAGCATATTCCCTGCAAAATTAAATTTTTGCTTGGATGTAATTGGAACCATTCTTTTTCCAGTTTTTTCCAGAAATTCCTGAACCTTCAATTTCTCTGAAGCCAATGGAATGCTGTCTAGACAAACAATAGACAATTCAGATCCCACATGCATCATCACATTGGTATGGTAAATGGGCATTGTTTGATCACCAACTGCCTGTAGGGCATCAAAATCCACTAGTTTATACCCCATCAACCGTCCAAAATAAGTCAAAGGGACTTCATGTGTCCTTTCCGATCTACAAGCATAGGCCAATTTGTTAACCCTGTCCAAAACCAAGCTTCCGGTTCCTTCCAAAAACTGATTGTCTTTTTCAAAAAATGTAAGGTCAACAATTTCATTGACCAAGTAACCTGTATTGATGAGGTATTCAAGGATTTCTTTTCTCCTCTCGAGCCTTCTATTGGCTGAATACATGGGATAAAGCAGCAGTCTTCCATCCTCATGGGTACTGAACCAGTTATTCGGAAAAACCGAATCTGTTTTGATCGGTTCTTCAGAATCATCCACCACCAAAACAGTAATTCCTTTTTCCTGTAGTACCTTCACAAAGGCATCGAATTCTACCCTGGCTAGATCATTGATTTCTTTTGCAGGCCTGGAGTCTTTTTTTTGGTAAAAATTATTGCTGGCAGTTTCCGGGTTGAAACCAAAATTGGCCGGACGGACCATTAATACTGTAGAAGTAGTTTGCTGCACCATAGAAACTTTATTTGACAGCAAATTACTTATTTTTTACCATACCGATACAGTACAGGGTGAATATTAAACCGCATCTCACTCAGCGTATAATAAGCTTCACCTTGGGGATCAAATGCAATGGCTTCACCTTGGGGCTCAGGTTTGTAGGGTAAAATTTTTGCTTTTCGCTTCAAAGCTTCAGGCACTGTCTCTCCTATTTCCCTTTCCCAATAGAAGACCATCAGGTAATTTTTGATGATTATCTGTGAACCATCTGCTGAGATATCTCCTGCCACCGACATGGTAAAAGGCAGTTCCATAATTCTTTCGAGCACATATTCCCCCTGGGCGAAAGCTGATTGAGGAGCCCTGTATAAAATATTGACCGAATCCCTTTTGGACAAGATAAATATATCATGCGAAATGGGATCAACCATAAGTGTCTCGGCATCCTTTGCTCCATCTGGATAATTGAGAATTAAGATTTCCGGATTCACTTCTACTTCATCCTGTAAGAGATTGGGTTCAGGAATCCTGAAAATTTTAATTTGATCGTATTTGGCATTGTTATCCCCTATTTCGCCAACATAGATATAGGGACGGTCTTTTTCAGGGCCTGGACCTATGGCAATATCTTCCCAATCCCTATTCTCTACTCCCAGCAATTTAATTTGTCCAACATGCCGTCCTGTTGTGTCTAACATATATACAATTGGATCCCCTCCACTGTCATTGTGGGTATATAAAATACCGGGATGCATTCTTGAAAAAACCAATCCACTCGCCTCATCAATTGCCTTATTGTGAATTTTACCCATACTTTTGGGACCTGTAAACAAAGAATCCTGATAAGCTGGTATGACAGGTAAAACCTTGGCCTGAGGCACCTTTACAGAGATCCATAATGGCAGTGCTAAAAATAGCATAAAGGTTTTCACAAGGAAATATTTCATTGTTGTCATGTAGTTGGAAACGTAGCTCAAATTAAATGGTTTATTAAGAAATGTTAAACTTTTACAGATGCCTAATTAACTGACCACTCAAATAATATTTTTCCCATTGTTTGATTTTTGTAAGTATTACTTTAAATCCTATTCTCACATAGAAAAGTATTATCTTAACTTTGTGACAGAAATTGAGAACAAAAACAGCTGATTGTGAATGTTTTGACCTCCATTCTCTTATCCTTAGAACCTAAGCACCTCAAAGTGAAAACCAGCAAATCCCCAGATCACCCATTATTATTCGTAATTGGCCTAATAACCATGCTATGGCTTAGCCCAAAACCTCAATCCTATGCCCAAGAAGAACAAAGACCAGGAATAGGACACTTCAGAGGCAATATCAGCGTCACCAATAATGGCCTCTCTTTGATTCCTGCATTTTCCTTAAACCGTCCTGCTGCTATATTTGAACTGTCTTTGGGAGGAGAGCGCTTAAGCTTTGACCCTGAGATGCGGTTTGCCTTGGATGGACAACCTTGGTCCTTTATATTTTGGTGGAGATACAAAATCATCAAATCGGAAAAGTTCAGGTTGAGTCTAGGTGCCCATCCGGCATTTATTTTTGAAAATACATTGGTGGATGACGGTACAGGAAATATGATTGAAAGCATGGAGGCCAAACGCTTTTTTGCAGGTGAGATATCTCCCAGTTATGTCTTTAGTGACAAAGCCAGACTCAGTTTCCTCTACCTAGCGGGAAGAAGCTTAGGAAAAGTCCCTTTTGCCCTCAACCAATTTGTGGCCACAGGAGCCCATTTCACCAAAATCCCTCTGTCAGAAAAGTATTTCTTCAATGCCAGTC
>NZ_SLAP01000248.1 GCF_007126775.1 Cecembia sp.
CATTCAGCCTCTTGGACACTCGGTGTTTCCCCGATGCTTAAAACCACCTTTTCCTCCCTGTATTTATTGGCGCCTACTTTTACAACATACCCATCTAAAACTTCTGACTGACGTTTGGTCCTGGTGTTTTTAACAGAATCTTGCAGCTTATTTTCAGAATAATTTATCCACCAGCCTCCCTGCGACTCAAAAGCAGCCAATTCGGTTTTCAGCTTGACCAACATACTTTCACTGAGATTCTCAATAAAATAACTTCCGGCAACAGGATCCAATACCTTGTCAAAATAACTCTCTTCTTTTATTATATTGGAAACATTCCTGGCCATCCTTTGCGAAAAAACCGTTGAAATGCCGCTGACCTCATCATGAGGCCTGACCCATAAGGCATTGCAACCACCCAGAATAGCAGACATCCCTTCTGTCGTATTGCGCAACATATTGGTATGCACATCCAGTTTGGATTTGGTCCAAGTACTCGTCTGACAAAAAACATTGATCTGCTCAGCTTTCAGCGTAATATTATACCCCTTTGCCAAAGCCTCAAAAAATACGCTGGCAATGCGGATCTTGCTGATTTCTTCAAAATACCGGGACCCAATAGAAAGCAAAAGGAGCGTATTATTGAAAACCTTTGCCGCCTCTACCCCTCTCTCTGTGAGTTGGTCTAACAGCTCAATATAGGAAGCAAAACCATACTTTAACTCCTGAATAATACTTGCACCTGCTTCCTGGTAAACAGAAAAGTCCAAGGACATGGTCAAAAAATTGGGATACTCTTCAAGTTTATCCATCAATTCTGCTACCAAGTTCACCTGTTTTTTCAAATCAGCCCTTTCCTGTAAAAGATGGGCCATCCCATCCCACATTAATGCTCCGCTCACCTGCTGCTTGCCCCAATCTGTCTTTTCCAACCAGGAAATGAATTGATCCGCTACTTTGACAGGGGTACTTCCCAAAACTGGCTTTAAAAAAAGCTGAATATATGGGAGTGCTACATCTTTTAGCAGTTCTTCATAATTGGTATTTTCTGAAACATGCAATAAAATGGCATCACTTCCATTCATCAAAGCCTCTAAAATCAATTTGTTGCCCTCTTTTGATTCCGACTCATATGGACAAAATACATTAGACCAGAGCCTAGGTGGTGAGCCAGGGATTTCCGGTACCGCATTTATTTTATTTTGATATGGCTTCATTATTTTGGAAGCCAGGCCATCTTCTAATGTGTAAAATGGTGAAATCTCAATACCATCGAGGGTCTTTGTGACAAGTGTCTGATGAAAATCTCTGCCTTTTAGGTCTTTAATAGCCTGGGCAATCCACTGTGCTTTACTTATCGGATCAAAGTCTTGGAAAAAGCCGTTTTGCATATTGGGTTTATATTGAATGATTAAAGACTGTATTTTAACCTTTAATTATTAAACTGTATTGCGTTTAAAAGTTATCTTTAAATCCAAAAATACGCCTTAGATATTTGAAAACCCATTAATCACTTCAAATTGAATGATGTTCCTCAATAAATCGCACCAAAATCTTCTCCTTCTAAGTCTTGCTTTTTTATTGATCTGCTGCAGCCCTCAGCTGTATAAAACGGCAACAGGAGAGCACATTGCAGTAAATGAACAGGTGAAGCCAAGCCCTGAAATTGACACCTTTATCCAACCCTACAAAACGCGATTAGCAGAAGAAATGAATACGGTAATTGGAGAAACTTCGGGTGCCATATTAAAAATTGGACAGGGAGAAACAGCCTTGGGAAACTTGGTAGTAGATTACCAAAAAGCTTTTGCTGAAATGAATTTGGGCTTTTCCATAGACATTTCTATCATGAACAATGGGGGTATAAGAAATAATCTTCCAAAAGGGCAGATTACATTGGGCAATATCTATGAGCTTTCTCCATTTGACAATTACCTGTACGTATTAGAACTCAATTCGGATAATGTAAAGGACCTGGCAGCCTTCGCAGCCAGACGTAAAATACTCGGAATTGCCGGCATGAACATCGTTGCAAAAAATGGAGAAGTCACAGAAATAAAAATAAATGGAGAACCTCCTTTACCCGGAAAAACTTATTTATTAGCGGTAAATGATTACCTCGCCAATGGTGGGGACGGAATGGAAATGCTTACCCTTCTTCCGAGAAAAATTGAAACAGACTTCTTATTGAGGGAAATCTTGATTACACAGATCAAATCTACAACCGAGAAAGGACAAAAAATAACTGCCAATATAGAAGGGAGACAAAAACTGGATTGATATGAACAGAAGAGAATTCATTAAAAACAGCCTTGTAGCAGGAGCAGCACTGAGTTTGGGAACGGAGTCCATCGGAGCAACACTGTATCCATCTAAGAATAAAAGAATCAGTATTCTGCATACCAATGACATGCATTCCAGAATAGAGGCTTTTCCCAATGATGGAGGCAGATGGGCCAATCAGGGCGGGATGACAAAGTTGGCATCACTCATTTCCAAACTAAGATCCGAAGAAGAAAATTTACTCTTATTGGATGCGGGTGATGTATTTCAGGGCACACCCTATTTCAATTTTTATGGAGGAGAGTTGGAGTTTAAGTTGATGAGCAAAATGGGGTTTGATGCGTCTACAATGGGAAACCATGAGTTTGACAACGGACTTTCCGGATTTTATGAGCAATTACCTCATGCAAAATTCCCTCATATTTGCTCAAATTATAATTTTTCAGGTACCCTCTTGAACGGTGCTACCGTTCCTTTTAAAATCTTTAGAAAATCCGGGTTAAAGATAGGTGTTTTCGGACTGGGGATATCTCTTCAGGGACTGGTAGCAAAGAAAAACTTTCAAGAAACCCAATACGAAGACCCCATAGGAGTTTCACAGGAAATGATCCAGGAATTAAAGTCAAAAAAGGCGGACCTGATTGTTTGTTTATCCCATTTAGGGTACTCCTACCAAGGTAACAAAATCGATGATTTAAAATTGGCCAATGCGGTAGATGGAATAGACCTGATCATTGGTGGTCATACCCATACCTTTTTGGAGGAACCTACAATCGTAAGAAATGATGCAGGGCACCAAACAATTGTACATCAAGTCGGTACAGGAGCATTGAAATTAGGGAAAGTAGATTTTGAATTTGGAAGGGAAAACCAAATAATACAAGCCCGAGTAAATAGTTTGCCTATTTATTAGAAAGTCAAGGTGTTTTGGATTTTTTATTTAAATTAATTTTCCCCAAATTTGATCCCCCTATTATTGCAGGGTTTCAATCTTAAATTATCAATTCTTTCGCATATCTATTTATACTGAAGTACTAAATGAGTTCAGAGGCTAATGCAGTTTGGAGTGAATGCTTGCGTGTAATTGAACAGCACGTTAATGAACAGAGTTTTTCTACCTGGTTCAAGCCTATTAATCCAGTGAGGTTAGAGGGAAGCAGTCTGACCATTCAGGTACCGAGTCAATTTTTTTACGAATGGTTGGAAGATAACTATGTACAAGTCTTAAAACTGGCGATTAAATCTACATTGGGGCCAAATGGGAGATTGGAATATGCAGTGGTAGTGGACAGAGGGAATTCCCAGAACCAGCCCTATGTGGTAAGCTATCCACAAAATAACTCCGGTAGCACATCAAAAAAGCCAATACAGCCCATTAATGAAGGCAAAAGTCCTTTTGACATGCCTTCCCTGAACAGCGAAATGTTGCTTCAGTCCAATTTAAACCCCAATTACAGTTTCAATACTTATATTGAAGGCGACTGTAATCGGCTTGCGCGATCTGCTGGATTCGCAGTAGCTACCAAACCCGGTATTACCTCTTTCAATCCACTCATGGTATATGGAGGTGTAGGGCTTGGTAAAACCCACTTGGTACAAGCCATAGGGAATGAAATCAAAAATGGTCCTGAAGATAAGTTTGTATTGTATGTATCCTCTGAAAAATTCGTGAACCAGTTTATGGATTCCATCAAGGATGGAAATATAAAAAGCTTCACCAATTTCTACATGCAGGTTGACGTACTTATCATAGATGATATACAGTTCCTCGCAGGAAAAGACCGAACCCAGGAAATGTTTTTTCATATTTTCAACCACCTGCATCAGAACAAGAAGCAGATCATCATGACCTCTGATTGTCCTCCCAAGGACCTAAAAGGTTTGGAAGAAAGGTTACTTTCAAGATTCAAATGGGGACTTACAGCAGACCTTCAAATGCCTGATTTTGAAACCAGGGTAGCCATCATCAAAAGAAAAATGCAGTCAGAGGGTATTTCCATCCCTGATGACGTGATGGAGTATCTTGCTTACACGGTAGACACCAACGTTAGGGAACTCGAAGGGGTATTGATATCCCTGATTGCCCATGCTTCACTCAATAGGGTGGATATCAACCTGACCTTGGCGAAAGCCATTATGAAAAATATCGTCAAGGACATTGAAACGGAAGTCGGAATAGATTTTATACAAAAAACCGTTTCGGAGTACTTTGACATAAAGATAGATGACCTAAAGGCCAAAACCAGAAAAAAGGAAATTGTCACTGCCCGTCAGGTAGCCATGTACTTTTCTAAAGAATTTACCAACCATTCTTTGAAATCAATAGGATACCATTTCGGGGGACGGGACCACAGCACAGTAATCCATGCTGTGCAGACCGTTAATGACTTCATGGAAACAGATACCTCTTTTAGAAATTCAGTCAACGAACTGAAGAAAAAATTTAAAATGCGCTCTTATTAGATTTTTTTTATTTCAGCTTTAATTCGGGGCTTACAATACCATCTAATTCCTGCCATGAAAGATGAATAACGGTCATTCCCAAAACATATGGCCCTATATCGTAGGGATTATATAGGACCAACAGCCCATTTTTATCAAATCCCATATTTCCCGGTAAGAAAAAATCTTGATCATTATTCAGAAAGAACCTTCCATCTTCTTCCAGGGAAATACCCTCAGCTACTTCATGATAAATTCTGAATTTTTGTTCCACCAGTTCAAGTAACATGCCAAAATCCATCTTCAATCCTTTCAAAGGAACAATCTCCCCCCTTTTGATATCGAAATTGATAATGGATTGGTATGAATTGGGATGGGCCCCTCCTAGGAAAGAGGAAGAACTAAGCAAAATAGTGAGCAATTCTTCATTCTGAAAAGTTTCTTGGACATCAATATCAATAAACCAATCTGAAAAGCTTCCATACTCCTTAGAAAACTTCTCAAAGGAATCCAAGTAATTACTGACGGCCAATGCCATGGTTTCTGCTGGCTCTTCAAATGCAATCACACCCGTAATTAGACTTTCTATTGTCCCATTAATACTTGAATCGACTTGATGTCCAATATAAGTAGGATAAGATAGAGACATGCTCGCACAGACTTCCTCTACACAGCGACTTTCTTCGTAAGATTTGACCTCATATCGCAAAGCATTGCGGTACTCCTCTTCCCCACATGAAAAAAATAAAAAGAGAAATAAGTAAAAGGAAATATTTTTCATATTGGATGAATAAGAGGTTAAGAAATTACATTTAGGACGACTTTTTTTCTAAAAACAAATCAACCAATTCCTTGGCCTTTGCAATCGGAGACACCTCTCCTGTTTTTACCTTTTCTAAAATATTTCCCAATAGAAGCTGAATATGCTGATTTGAATACAACTTATTCTCTATGAGATACATAATATGTTCATGCATCCAATTAATACGCTGATTGGACCTATTGAATTCAAAATAACCATTCGACTGCATCTTTTCTCTATACGCCTGCACCATTTCCCAAATGGCGTCCAAACCTTGACCAGAAAGCCCCGAGCAAATCTCAACCTTTGGACTCCATCCATTTTCCTGAACTGCAAATAGATGAAGGGCATTGGCATAATCTCTTTTTGCCCTCTTTGCAGCTTCTAAATTCCCCCCATCAGCTTTATTAATGACCAAAGCGTCACACATTTCGATAATTCCTTTTTTGATACCCTGAAGTTCATCTCCTGCTCCAGAAAGCATCAAAAGAAGAAAAAAATCCACCATCCCTTTGACTGCAATTTCTGATTGCCCCACCCCGACAGTTTCTATAAGGATTACATCATGACCGGCAGCCTCACATAATAGCATGGCTTCCCTGGTCCTTGCACTAACACCTCCTAATTTTGATCCGGCTGGACTAGGTCGAATGTAAGCGCGCTTGTCAGCGGCAAGGCTATCCATCCTTGTCTTATCTCCCAATATGCTGCCTCTGGATTTCTGGCTGCTTGGATCGATGGCCAAAACTGCCAATTTATGCCCCTGATCTACCAACATTTTACCGAAACTCTCGATAAACGTACTTTTACCTACCCCAGGAACACCGGTAACCCCAATCCGAATAGACTTTCCTGAGAAAGGCAATACTTCCCCCATCACCTCCTCGGCAAGGGTCTGATCAGAGGGCAGAGTGCTTTCCACCAAGGTAATCGCCCTACTGAGAACCATTCTGTCCCCATTTAATACTCCTTGAATGTATTCTTGAGCGCTAAGCCTGTTCTTTTTTTTCAATGCTTGAATTGATTAATTCCCCAAAAAACACTTCTCTAAGGACTGAATTGGATCCGAAGCAGCTATTTATTGCTGTACCTTTTAAAATTATCCATTCGTGAATACTTGTCCAAAAGAAAAGCATTTAATTAATCTACATGCGCTAAAAAGTCAATCCGATTTTTGTCTTTTGAACGGAAATTTTACAAACCTTTCCTGGCCCATGGCACTTTTTTCATAAAGCCCAGTACAATATTCCTGCATAGCTTCATCAAAATGAGGAGTATTAGGACTTAGTTGGGAAGGAGATTGAGACAGCAGATTGAAGAAGTAAACCTTCGTATTCCCATATTTGGTATGGGGCATATATTCCCCATATGTCTTCAATGCATTCCAAGAGGTATCTGGATTATAAACTGCATATATTCGTATTACAGGACCTGTATTGTTTTCATTTCGATAAAAAGCTGTTTCTACAAACTCCCCTTCCAGGTCGACAACGCCGGGCTGGTTGAAAGTTTCACTTGTAATCCAAACTAAGATCACTACGACTACTAGTATAAGCGCATAAAAGAGGAATCGATTGGTCATGAAAGCAGGTAGTTTGGAATATAAGCCTTAATTTAGCAGAAAAATTCCATGATGGCCTTTGAATATTTAAAAGCCCTGCACATCATATTTGTGGTTACCTGGTTTGCTGGGCTCTTCTATATAGTCAGGATTTTCATTTACCAGGTGGAAGCAATGGCTAAGCCCCAGGTAGAAAAAGAAATTCTTCTGCCGCAACTTAACCTTATGGCCCAAAGACTCTGGTACATCATCACATGGCCATCCGCTATTTTGACCCTGATATTTGGATTTGGTGTTTTATATTACCGTTGGGGCTATATGCAGCTGGGTTTCATGCATGCCAAGTTGGGCTTTGTCTTTCTCTTGTACATTTATCACTTTATTTGTCATAAAATTTACAAAGATTTACAAAATGGCAAATCCAAATGGACATCTACGCAGTTACGTATATGGAATGAGGCTTCTACTGTCCTGCTGTTTGCGATTGTCTTCCTTATTGTACTAAAAAGTATGATGAGTATGGTCTGGGGGATTTTGGGTCTATTGGGATTAAGTCTCTTGATGATGCTCGGTATCAAATGGTACAAAAAAGTAAGAGAATCTAACTAAGAATAATTATAGAAATGAAAAATCCATCCCTTTTTTACAATTTTCTGTTTATAGGTATTGTTGCCTTAAACTTTTCATTCTGCTCTGAAAAAAGTGTGGAAGATGAAAAAACTGCTCTACCTATTTTGGGGAATTGGCATATCAATGAATTTGAAATAGAAGGTAAAGAAGTAAAGGACACCGTCTATCATACCATAGCTAACTTTTCTTTCAGCAATCAGGAAGGGAAAGAAATCAGTAATATTACTACAGATGGAAAAGTTTATGTAGCAGACTTTTTCTTTACTACCTGCCCCACCATCTGTCCTATCATGAAAACACAAATGCTACGGGTCTATGAGAAGTTCAAAGAAGAGCCTGATTTCCTCATTCTAAGCCATACCTTGGATCCAGAGCATGACACGGCAGAATTATTAAAAGATTATGCCTATAAAATTGGAGTAGAAGACGATCAAACCTGGCAATTCCTGACAGGAGATCAAGAAAAAATATTTGAAATTGGCCAAACCAGCTACCTGACCACTGCCATGACGGACAAAAATGAACCTGGGGGAATCCTACATTCCGGAGCTTTTGTCCTTGTGGATCAGAAGGGGAGAATCAGAGGCGTATATGATGGTACCAAGGAAGATCAGGTAGACAGGTTGATGAGGGATATTCCAAAACTTTTACGCTAGAATCAATGTACAGAATATTTTTTTTGATCTCATCCCTGCTTTTCCTGGCTGCATGCAGCACCAATGAAAAGAGAGAAGTAAGTACTTTGGCTTCCATTAAAGACACCAAAGTATTGCAGTATGCCATCGAAGGTAAAAATCTTTATGAAGCTTATTGCGCCAACTGCCATCAAAAAGACGGAACAGGCTTGGGAAAACTTATACCTCCACTTAATCCCTCAGACTACATGGTGGAAGACATAGGAAGAACAGCAAGAATAATCAAATATGGGCAATCCGGTGAAATTATAGTAAATGGCCAGGTCTACAATCAGGCTATGCCTGCAAATCCGAGGCTTACAAATCTGGAAATTGCACGTATAATGACCTATATCTACAATATTTGGGGGAATAAAGAAGGGGTAATTGATGCTAATCAGATAGAGGAATTCCTAAAAAAGAAGGATTAATTTTCTGCCAATTCAACCTTCGCAAGTTTTAGGGCCTCCTTGATGTCCTCATTGACCTTCTGAACCATCTCTTTCTGATCCAATAAATAAGACTTAGCTTCCTCTTTTTCTGCATCTGCATCAGGAGCTTTAAATTGCCTCATCCAAACAAACATGCCATCAAACGCATGATCCAATTGCTCCGATAACAAAGAAAGCTTCTTTATTTCTTCTGCATGGACAAGGGAATCCTGCTGAACCAAACTGTCTAACTTGTTATCTATTTCTTTTTTTAAAGATTTCAACTCTCCCATGTATGGCATCACTTCATCATGGATGGCAATAACTTCATCTTTCAACAACTGATTTTCATCTATTTTTTCATTTTGACAGGATAATTGTGAAAATGAAAACAATAAAAACAGGACATTAAAAATTTTTCTCATAGATTACTAACATTTTGAACGCAAGTTAACACTTTATCGAGTAAAAAAAATTAGGTTTATTATTAATCTATTCATTTTTATTATAA
>NZ_SLAP01000226.1 GCF_007126775.1 Cecembia sp.
TCTTAATTCAGATTTTTTGCCAAAAGGAAAATTTTAAGAATTTTTAATGAATATTCAATAATGAAAGTCTGCTATTTCAAGAAATACACTGATGCTCAAAACAATAAAAAAACAAAAATTAAATATTTTTAAAATTCAGTAGCATAAAATCACCTTTTGGACAAAAAAATTGTAGAAATCTAAAAAGCAGGGTCAAAAAACAAAAAGAGGCTCCTGAAAAAAACCATTACTGGGGTAATTTGCCTGTGAAAGGGTTAGCTTAAACCTGCCCGACACCTTCCACAGACAATAGCAATACCAAAATATTATTTGGAATTAAAATACATAACGTATGGACAAGGCCACCTCATCCCAGCCATAATTGTAGTATCCTAAGTTAATAGCCGGTTTCCAATCCAAGCCCAGACCTATCGGGGCATCCTGGAATTTATAATCCAGGCCTATGATGCCGTTTAGACCAAAAACAGAATAACTTGTATTGGGTTCTGCCCAGGGTGGCCTGTTCTTGTTGCTTATATTTCTGGTATTCCACGTCCCAAGATGTACACCACCCCCAAAAAACCATTGTAGCCCTTTGACTTCACGGATATCCCTGTGCACTTCATAGAGGCCAGTGACCAAAAATCCGCCCCAGCGTGCATGCAAAAGGCCTTCAATAGCAGCATCTTGTGAAATAAAATGTTTGACGGTAAGCCCATTGGTAACCCCTGCCCTTAAACCTATCCCTGTGTTATATTGGGCAAAAGAAGGAACCGTATACAATAAACCAAAACTGAAAACCAGCAAAAAGATTCTTTTCTTCATCTCTCTTTCTTCTTTTATTTAATAATTAACCTTTAAAAAACATGCCAAATTAAATGAATGCCCTTAAATATTAACGATAAAAGAAAAAAACATCTTTTGGAGTAATGCAAAAATCCATGGGAATATCATGTGGTTCTACTGGAATATGGTCTTCAGGTGGAAAAAAACTCAGCCCCACTTTGATGATGTCCCGGCCTAAAGTAGCCAGGAACTTGTCATAATATCCCTTCCCATATCCAATTCTATATCCTTTTTTATCATATGCCAACAAAGGAATAAGTAAAAGCTGAATGTTATCCGGTGCTTCTATCGCTGCTTGTCCTGGAACAGGAATTCCCCAATGACCCGAATCGAATCCTTTGATGCTTGATATATTCAAGGTCTCCAAGTTTTCCTCGGATGGGTTTAACCTTGAAGTGTACAATGAATAACCAAGGTCCTGCAATTTGTAAAACAAAGGCAGGGTATCGACTTCATGAAAACGTGCAATAGGGAGAAATAAATGAACGTGGCGAATTTCCTGATGTTCCCCCAAATAAGCCATAAACTTATCTGAAATTTTTCCAGATAAATCCCTGACCTCCTCTGTTGACAGTCCCATCCTCTTTAGTCTGTATTGCTGACGCAGGTCCTCCTTATTCATTGTTTTCTTTCAAAATCATGAAATCATAATCCAAAGGATCGAAAACTTCGAAAAGCTCCTGAAGAAAGTTTGGGTTTTTCAGATAAAATTTCATGAAATTCTCCACTCTTTCCTGTGGACTTCCTCCTGGATAACAAAAAGCATGGATTGACTCTCTTTGGCCAATACTAACTGATTGCTTTCTTTCCTCTGCTTTCCTGACCTTTGAAGCCAATTGTTCCATGATTTTTAATGCCCTGACTTTTCCTGCCTGAAAAGCATCCTCTAAGGTTTTGTCTACTTCAGAAACATTTGCTGTCATTTGATCAAAAAGTCCTTCCAGGGTTTTCTTTTCCTCATTCAGACCAATATCCATGTGGGCATGGCTGGCAACAAAAGCTGTCTTCCACTCCCTGACAGACTGAAAAAGGCCTACATCGTCTATGCCCAATTTTTCAATTTTACGCTGAACAACATGGTCCAAAATCAAGGCAAAATTTCTTGGCATCAAGGCAGGAAACTGTACATTGAAGTTGTCAAACAAAGGTTTGAGCTGCAACCAATAGGCTACTTCTGCGGGACCACCCAAGTAGGCAATATTGGGGAGAATGGTTTCTTGATAAATGGGTCTCAAAACGACATTTGGACTGAAGCGCTCCGGGTGTTCATTCAAGAGCTGATGAAGCCCATCCTCAGCAAATGAAATTTCAGTATTTAAAACTTTATAGATGCCGCCACTTTTTTCTATCCTCTCCCTGATACCCCCTTCCATATAGAATAAGTTGATTTCCCGAGGAAAAATCTGGCTCTTATAACCCAAGTCTTCCAAGTCTGC
The DNA here is from genome assembly GCF_007126775.1 of Cecembia sp. Lineage (GTDB taxonomy): Bacteria > Bacteroidota > Bacteroidia > Cytophagales > Cyclobacteriaceae > Cecembia. The sequence goes on from NZ_SLAP01000226.1 coordinate 2,262, forward strand.
TGTAGTCTTTTGTACCAGTTCTTGGACTTTATGCCCGATCAGATCAGCCTCCAATACCGACCTGAACATTGACTTCAAAGCAGGATCATTTCCATCTGCTATCAATAGTCCTTTAGCTCCAAAAAGGTGGTGCACATATTTTCTGCATGCTTCAGCCAAGGTTTTAGAGCCTAGATATGCCTCTTTAAAAAAGTCCGGCACAAAATGGGTCACCTCTTTGAAGAAGCTTTTAAAACTTTCATCCAATCGAAATGCCCCAACTGGCCCTGTTTGTGTCGCATGCCATTGATATTTATTGCCATCGAGTTTGAAATAATTGATCTCCTCAAAATCATGATCTTCGGAGGCCAGCCAGTACACTGGGATAAAATGATAATCAGGGTAAGCACGGCTTAAGCGTTCAGCCAAGTTGACCGTAGATACTATTTTATATATGAAATACAGTGGCCCTGTAAATAAATTGAGCTGATGGCCTGTGGTTACTGTAAATGTCTTTTGGCTTCGCAAAGAATTTATCTGGGATTTCGTAATTTCTTCCAGTTCCATTCCCTCATATTGTTTTTCCAGAACGGCTGAAAGCAAGTCTCTTTTTTCGGTTGAAAAATCCTTTCCATTGATCAGGGATTTAAAATTTTCAAGGACCGGATATTGGTTGTAAAATAGCCGAAGCTCGGGTATTTGACGGAGATAGTCTAAAAATAAAGGCGAAAACTGCCCGGTACACTCAGGTTCTACGGTTGACTTGATCATGAATTTTTGTGTTCAATTACGGCTTGAAGGTACAAAGGAATTTAACTTAGCAACAAATATTCATTTCGTATAATTTCAGGAATTATAAGAATGGTAATTGATTAGGTTTAATTTTTACAAAAATTCTATAACAGGATAAGGGCCACAAAGAGTAACTTTATAACTCAGATATAAAAAGTTTTGTGTCTTCGTAGCTTATAAACAAAAAATCTTTATGGCTTAAAACAAAAACGGGATCTCTGAGTATCTGTGCGGCCTGAAACCAAAACAATCTCCGCGTCTTCGTACCTTTGAGGCATATATTAAAAATTAAACAATGTCAACCATAAAAAAAGAAATACCAGTAGAAGGAATGAGTTGTGCGGCATGTGCCATTGCTGTAGAAAAAGTGTTGGTCAAAAGCCCAGGTGTTAAGGCTGCTTCAGTGAATTATGCCAACCATTCAGCCCTATTGGAATATGATGAGGATGCCGTTGAACTGGAAGTACTCAAAAAATCGGTACAGCAAAGTGGTTATGATCTTCTGATTGAAGGCCTTCAGCAGGAAGAACTGGAAAACAGACAGGAGGATGCATACCGGAAACTTCGTAAAAAAACTGTCTTTGCCGGTATCATGGCCTTCCCCGTTTTTTTGATCGGTATGTTCTGGATGCATATGCCCTTCGGCAATGAAATCATGTGGGCCTTGACCACTCCCATCTTATTCGTTTTTGGCAGGCAGTTTTTTATTCAAGCATGGAAGTTAGCCAAGGTAAAACAGGCCAATATGGACACTTTGGTGGCACTCAGTACAGGGATCGCTTATCTTTATAGCAGTTTCAACACCTTTTCCCCTGAATTTTTGATCAGCAGGGGATTGGAACCCCATGTTTACTTTGAAGCAGCTGCTGTCATTATCTTTTTCATCTTGCTGGGAAAAACACTGGAATCCAAAGCCAAGGCCGGTACGGGGGCTGCATTGAAAAAACTGATGGGACTTCAACCAAAGGAAGTCAGTGTGATTGAAAATGGTGAGCTGCTGATCAAAAAAATAGAAGAAGTACGTGCTGGGGAAAGTATTTTGGTCAAGCCGGGTCAGAAAATTCCTTTGGATGGAACTGTGATAGAGGGAAGCTCCTATGTTAACGAGAGCATGTTGACCGGAGAACCCATCCCCACTGTAAAGGAAAAAGGCAGCAGGGTGTATGCAGGCACCCTGAACCAGGACGGGAGTCTCACTTTTATCGCCGAACAAGTCGGAAAACAAACTTTGTTGGCCCAAATTATCGAGAGGGTGAAGACAGCACAAGGCTCCAAAGCTCCAATTCAGAAAACCGTGGACAAAGTAGCCTCCATCTTTGTACCGGTTGTTTTGGCGATTGGCATACTTACTTTTTTTATCTGGGGCTTTAGCGGGGTAGAAGATGCCTGGCTTAGGGGCATGTTGGCCATGATTACAGTATTGGTCATAGCCTGTCCCTGCGCCTTGGGTTTGGCTACTCCTACAGCCATTATGGCGGCTATGGGTAAGGGGGCGCAGATGGGCATTTTGATTAAAAATGCAGAAAGCCTTGAAAAAGGAAAAAAAATAGACACCCTCCTACTCGATAAAACCGGCACCATCACGAAGGGCAATCCCGAGGTGACTGCCATGCAATGTTTACCTTCCTGGACAGCAGCTGATGCCGCTGCGGTAAGTACCATTGAGTCTAAATCAGAGCATCCCCTGGCAAGGTCCATCATCAAACACTTGGACGCAAAAACAAAACAGATCCCCATCACTAACTTTAAAACCGAGCGTGGAAAAGGGGTAGCAGCTACAGTAAATGATAAGATCTATCGCATAGGTACGGAGAAATGGATCAGGTCCTTTTTGGATAAGGGTTATGAAGAGGAAGTAGGAAAATCTTTTGAACGCATGGAAGCTGGCGCTACCTTGGTTTATGTCGCCCGGGAAGGAGAACTCCTTGCTTATTTTGAAATTACTGACCCAATCAAAAGTACTTCTATCCAAGCGATTAAGGAATTACAAGAGATGGGCATCAGCATCCACATGCTTACCGGAGACCATCAATTGGCAGCAAAAAAAGTAGCCAAAGAAACAGGGATCGATGCCTTCAGAGGCCATATGCTTCCTCAGGAGAAGGCTGAATATGTGCGTAAATTGCAAAAAGAGGGCAAAACCGTAGCTATGGCCGGTGATGGCATCAATGACAGTGAAGCGTTGAGTATCGCCCATTTGAGCATTGCCATGGGTCATGGTTCTGACATCGCCATGGAAGTGGCTGATGTGACATTGGTCCATTCTGACCTGCAGCAGATCCCGAAAACCCTTCAACTGACCAAAAAAACAGTCAAAATCATTCATCAAAACTTATTTTGGGCCTTTATCTATAATATCATTGGCATCCCTATAGCTGCAGGGGTACTCTATCCTGCATTCGGGTTTCTGCTGAATCCTATGCTGGCCGGTGCAGCCATGGCGCTTAGCTCCGTATCGGTGGTGACCAATAGCCTAAGGCTTAGATAGAACCTAGACAAACATTTCTTCTATCAGTTCGGTGTAGAAATCTTTGACATCCATGCCTATGGCCCTGACTTGTTGGGAAATCAGACTGGTTTCGGTCTGCCCGGGCACCGTGTTGATTTCAATAAAATAGAATTTTCCGGTATCATGCTCGAGAAAATAATCTACACGGACAGCACCTTTACAGTTCAATTTCTGATACACCTGGGCAATAATTCTGTTGACGCGGCCAACTTCTTCCTCACTCATCCTACCCGGGGTAATTTCCTCTGTCACGCCTGGAGAGTATTTGGCTTCAAAGTCAAAAAATTCCTTGCTGCTGACAATCTCCGTGGCAGGCAAAACAGTGGTCTTCCCCTGGGCATGATAAACCCCAATGGAAAACTCCCTTCCTGAAACAAACTCTTCCACCAATACCTGATCGTCCTCTGCAAAGGCCTTGTCTAAAGCTTCCTTCAGTTCGCTTGGCGTTTTGACCTTACTCATGCCGATACTGCTTCCCCCATTATTGGGTTTGACAAAAAGCGGCAACCTCAACTCCTTTTGAATCCTTTCCAGATTTTCTTCCTTATTGCTGAACAGCTGTATGGACCTGGCCACATAAAGCTCGGGAATATCCTGTACAATGGCTTTGGTATATCCCTTGTTCATGGTGATGGCGGAGGTAAGTGCATCACAGGTAGTGTAGGGAAGTCCCAACATGTCGAAATATCCTGCCAATTTCCCATCCTCTCCAGGGGAACCATGTAAGATATTGAACACCCCGTCAAAAGTAACCCTTTCTTCATTTAACAGAATTGAAAAGTCATTCATGTCCACCGGTACTTTTTGTCCACTCTCCGTTTGATGGTACCAATCTCCAGGATATATCAAAATTTTAAATACATCAAATTTTGAGCGGTCAATGGTTTTTTCCACTATAGCTGCGCTCTTCAATGAGACTACAGCCTCTCCTGAAAAACCTCCAGTCACCAAGGCAATTTTTTTCTTCATAGGGCAAAAGATTGAATACCCGAATTAATGAAATTTTAGCTGGAATTTATACTGCATCAGGCGATAAATCTTTCAATTCATCTTTAAGCTGACTTATTCCCAAATTCTAAGGCATTTTTAAGACCGCTTAACCTTTTCAAAGTTTCCAATCTGATCGAATTAATTATCTTTAGCGCTGGAAATAAACTCAAAAATATGTTCAGATATTCATTCTTATTCCTCTCAACAGTAATGCTCCTGTTAGGAGAAAGTACATTTGCCCAAGAGAAAAAAACAGTCAGTCTTGAGGACGTTTTCAAATCAAATACTTTTTCCCAAAAATCAGTATATGGCATCAACTGGATGAAAGATGGTCAGTATTATTCCTCTTTGCAGCGGGATGTCACAGGTGCTAAAGTGGTGAAGATCAACGTTGCCAGCGGAGAAGAAGAGGCCGTACTGATTGATGGGGGAGCACTTGGCGTCAACTTTTCAAGTTATTCTTTTAATCCTGATGAAACAAAAGCACTGATAGCTTCAGAGGTAGAAAGCATTTACAGAAGGTCCAGCAAGGGGGTATTCCACTTAGTCGATCTAAAAAGTGCAACCGCCCAAAAATTAATGGATGGAGAAAAAATCATGTATGCCACGCTTTCCCCTGATAATGACAAGGTCGCTTTTGTGAAAGACAACAACATTTACATGGTGGAGTTGGCAAATAACCAAGTTACTCAGATTACCGAAGATGGCAAATGGAACCACATCATTAATGGAGCTGCCGACTGGGTATATGAAGAAGAATTCTCCATGTCAAGGGCCTTTGAATGGTCCCCAGATGGAAAGAAAATTGCTTTTATCCGCTTTGATGAGACCGATGTCCCTGAGTACAATATGCAGACTTGGGGCAAACTGTATCCGGAAGATTACCGCTTCAAATACCCAAAGGCCGGGGAAAAAAATGCTGAAGTTAGCATACATGTCTATGACCTTAGCAGTAAAAAAACTGTCAGTATGAATACCGGAGAGGATAAAGACATTTATCTACCGAGGATATATTGGACAAATGATCCCAACACCCTTGCATTTCTTCGTCTTAACAGACTTCAAAACCAATTGGATTTGCTCTATGCAAACACTGTAACTGGTGAAACCACGCGCATACTACAGGAAAAATCGGACACTTATGTAGACCTTAACTACAATGACGACCTTAGGTTTCTGGAAGCTGACAAAGGTTTTATCCGCACTTCCGAGCAGGATGGCTTCAAGCATATATACCACCATGACAATCAGGGCAAACTGATCCGACAGATTACTTCCGGCAACTGGGAGGTTACCAACCTAGTGGGTGTAGATGAAAAAAACAAAATGATCTACTATATCTCCACAGAGACTTCTCCATTGGAAAGAAACCTCTATGTGATCAATATGGATGGGAGGGGAAAAAAAATTCTGACACCTGAAAAAGGCAATACTTCTGTCAATATGAGCAGGGACTTTAAGTACTTTATTGCAAATCATTCTAATGCCAATACACCTCTCAAAGTCTCATTGAATGAGGCCTCTGGCAAATTGGTCAAAGTGCTGGAGGAAAATGAAGGCCTAAAAAACAAACTGAATGAATTTACCCTTTCAGATAAGGCGTTTTTCACTTTCCAAACAGTGGATGGAACAGCCCTTAATGGGTATATGATCAAACCTGCTGATTTTGATGAAAGCAAAAAATATCCGGTTTTGATGTATGTCTATGGAGGCCCGGGCTCACAGAATGTAATGAATTCCTGGGGCGGAACAAGGGATTTTTGGCACCATCACCTGGCTGCTGAAGGGTATATTGTAGTCTGTGTGGATAACAGAGGTACCGGAGCTAGAGGCAGAGATTTCAAGCATATGACCTATGCCAATTTGGGTAAATTAGAAACCGAGGATCAAATTGCTGGCGCCAAATTTATGGCAAGTATGCCATTTGTGGATGCATCCCGAATAGGTATCTGGGGATGGTCTTATGGAGGATACATGTCCTCTTTGGCCTTATTGATGGGCAATGATGTATTCAAAGCAGCCATTGCCGTAGCCCCGGTTACTACGTGGAGGTATTACGATACCATTTACACCGAGCGGTATTTACAGACACCCCAATTGAATGCGGTAGGATACGATGATTACAGTCCGATTACGCATGTGAACAAACTGAAGGGCAATTACCTCTTGATCCATGGGACAGGTGATGACAATGTGCATTACCAAAATGCGGTGGACATGGTGGATGCTTTGATCAAGGCGGACAAGCATTTTGAAACCATGTATTACCCTAACCGCAACCATGGTATTTATGGCGGGAATACTACCTGGCATTTGTACAGCTTGATGACAGACTGGATTAAGAAAAAACTTTGATTCATTGTACCAAGGACCAGGTACCACGTACCAAGCACTAATCTTGGTAAGTAGTACTTGGTCCTTGCCTTTAATTTTGAATTTAGCTTTCGCCACTATCCCACATGCAGTACTGGTTGCGGCCCGAAAAAACACAAACTGAAACCCCGTCTTACCACTCTTTATTTTACAACATAGCATCATAGATCACATAGTAAAAAAACAACCGCTGATCCGGTCAGCAGAGCCAGGTCGGACCAATGTCAAA
>NZ_SLAP01000004.1 GCF_007126775.1 Cecembia sp.
CGGTGATCCGGTTGATCCTGCTGATGTGACGATCACGCCGAATACGGAGGGACCGCTGACCGTGAATGCGGACGGAACGGTGACTGTGGCACCGAACACGCCTGCGGGCATTTACACGGTGGATTACACTGTATGTGAAATCTTGAATCCTGGAAATTGCAACAGTGCAACTGTGACAATTGAGTTAGTTGAAGGTAATCTGATTGCCAATGATATAGATTTTGGCACGTTCACCACAGATTACGATGGATTGCTTGGAAATGCCCTGGCCAACGATCTTCTAAACGGGCAGGAACTTGATCCAAATTTGGTAGATTTTGATGTAACAGATTTTGGTGAATTAGAGGGAGTCTTTGTTAATCCTAATGGAGATTTATTTATCTTACCATTCTTAAATACACCGGGGGTATATGTGTTAACATACAGGATTTGTGAGATATTGAATCCAGAAAATTGTAGGACAGCAAGCATCACGGTAGAAATTGAAGAAACCAGGGTAGATCTAGTCATTAGCAAATCCTCTCAAGATGTTGAGATTTTCGAAGGAGATGAATTTGATTATATCATTGAATTGGTTAATAACAGTGACGTAACAGCCTTCAATGTGGTCATTACCGATGATTTGCCTTCGGGAGTAAGTTATGTAACAACCAATATATTGGAGAATCCTCAGGACTTATCTGTAGTTGTTCGTACGGGTCAGGGACAGGTTATTTATGAAATACCAGAAATGCCTGGTAGAGCTACGATTACGATAAGGTTGCGGGTCAGAGCCAATCCACTTTCAGGTCAGGATCAGGTAACGATTAGAAATGTGATTGCAGTTCTTGCTGATCAGGTAGAATTGGTACCCGAGGATAATAATGATGAAGATGTAAATATTGTCAATGGGTTCTTTATACCAAATGTGATTACACCGAATAACGATGGCAGAAATGATTTCTTCGTGGTGAAAGGACTTAATAAATTTGTGAGCAATAAGATTGTTATATTTAACCGATGGGGAGATCATGTTTTTGAGTCTGACAATTACCAAAACAATTGGAATGCGGAAGGCTTAATAGATGGAACGTACTTCTACGTGCTAACAGCAATCGATAATGAAGGTAGAGAGCACCAGTTTAAAGGATGGATTCATGTTACAAGGACAACTTTTGACTAAATGAATAGAATTTTACAATTATATTTAACTGTAGCAGGGGCTTTGGGAATTATCATTTCCAGTGAAGGACAGCAATTGCCGCAGTTTAGCCAATATTTATTCAATACCTTGCATGTAAATCCTGCCTATGCAGGCTATAAAGGAGAGGGTTACATCCAAAGTACTTTCCGGGATCAGTGGTCAGGTTTTCCCGGCGCTCCCAGGACAATGACTTTAATGGCAGATTTCAGTGCCAATGAAGGCACTATGGGCTTTGCAGGTTCTGTTTTGAATGATAGAATTGGAGCCACAGATTTCACCAGTGCCATGTTCACCTACTCCTACAGGGTGTTGGTAGGATATGAGTCCTTTTTGAGTTTGGGACTCAGTGCCGGGTTTTCTCAGTATTCTATTGATCCAAGCAGGTTAAACCCAGCTGATCAGGGAGACCTGTTATTGCCGGATAGCAGGGTTAACCTGATGGCACCTAATATCAATGCAGGTTTATTTTTTCACAATGAAGTTTTTTTTGCTGGATTGAGTGCATATAATTTGGCTGGAAGGAATTTGTTAAGGAGAGAAGATTTATCTTTGGGGTTCCATGATTTCCAGTATTTCTTTATATCAGGGTTTATTGCTCCACTATCATACGATATAGATATAAAACCGTCTATTTTGGTCAAATATGTTGATGGAGCACCAATAAACTACGATATCAATGCCATGTTCTTGTTCAGGGAATTTCTCTGGCTTGGGGGCTCCTTAAGATCTAACTGGGGTGATTGGCGTGGTAATCTTTCCAATGACTTGACCAAGAGGAATGCAGTAGCCTTCATTATGGAATTATTTATTGATGAATCATTTAGGATTGGATATTCTTACGATCACAACTTGAATGTTCTTGAAAATTTCAGAAATGGTTCTCATGAAATCTCTTTAGGTTATTATTTATTTCAGAAAAGAAAAGTATTCAGGAATTCAAGGTGGTTATAAAATGAGTAGGTTTTTGATATTGTTCATCATTTTCATAGCAGGTTTTACGGCTGATGCGTTTGGTCAGGTTAGGAAACTAAGATTTGCCGATAAACAGTATCATTTGGAAAACTACAGGTTTGCTGCGAATGAGTATATCAGAGCATATGAGAAAAAGCAGACCTATTATGCAGCAAAAATGGCTGCGGAATCCTTTACAAAAATCCAGGAATTTGAGTATTCATTGGAATGGTGGGAAAAAACGATAGCTTTTGGGGAAAGTTCCAAGGAAGATTTCAGGAGGTATGTTACTGCCTGGATACAGTTTAACAATGATTTGGATTATGAGAAAGTTATTTTGGCCAAAGGATATGATCTCAATGATTTTCCTGAGTTTTTCATGCTCAAAAATCTGAATAAAAAAGAGTCGAATACAGAGTTGGTTCCTTTAGAGAATGTCAACAGCGAAGGAGCGGATTTTGGTTTGACTCAGGATAGTCAAAACAGAAACTATTTCAGTAGTGATAGAGGACCACTTTTAGAATCATCCAAAAAACCAATTCGAATTGACGCCAAAGATTTGGTTTACAGTGAAGATAAGTACAATTTCAATGACCGTCAGTACCTTTCTATATATAAAGAGGATACAACAGGAATGATTGAAAGGCTGAAGCCGATTATTCCTGAAACTTACCATTTTTCTGATCCATTTTACGTAGAGGAATTGGGAATTCTATTTTATTCTGTAGTCAAAGGACAGAAAATAAGAAATTCAAGAACAAAGGAAATAAGGTTATACCCTGAGTTGTATTACAGCAAACTTAATGCTGAGGGGAACTTGGAAGACTATGAGAAATTCCCTTTGAATGACCCCGAAAAGCATGGTATTATTACACCCTTTTTGGACTTGAACACAAAGAGACTGTATTTTTCTTCCAATATGGAAGGAGGTTTGGGAGGGTATGACCTTTACTATGTTGAAATTGATGAATCATTTAATTTTGGTCCCCCTGTTAATTTGGGACCTGAAGTCAATACGGATAAAAATGAAAGAGACCCCTTCATTTTTGAGGGTAAATTGTATTTTGCTTCTGATGGGCACCCTGGTTTGGGCGGCTTTGATATTTTTTCAGCAGATGTTATTGGCAAAGAATTCGGGAGCCCTGAAAACCTTGGAACCCCTTACAACTCCGTTAGAGATGATTTTTCTTATGTTCAATTGGATAAAAACCGAAAATACCTTTCTTCAAACAGGCCTGGGGGTATGGGAATGGATGATATCTATAAAATCCTAGACCTTCAGAAGCAATTTATTGCCAAAGTTCTGGATTGTGATGGCAATCAGATCAATACTGATTTTGATATTGAGATGCTTGAAAATCAGGACTATACGCAAATAGGCTTTGAGGTTGATCAGAGAGGAACGGTTTTATCCAAATTGGATGTCAATAAGGTGTACACGATTAGAATATCTAAAAAGGGCTACTTCCCGGTCGAAGATCCTGAAATAAGTACAGAAAATCTTATCGAAGAAGTATTGGAAAAAGAGTATACGATATCCAAGATACCTTACAAAAAGACAATATTTGCTGACTTGATTTATTACGATCTTGATGAGGCTTATATTCGGCAGGATGCCGCAGAGTTATTGGATGAAGTTGCAGAGTTGATGCGTGAATTTGAATTCATGGATTTGATTGTAGCTTCCCATACGGATTCAAGAGCGTCCAATCTTTACAATGAATATCTCAGTAAAAGAAGATTTGATGAAGTAAAGAATTACTTGGAGCAACAGGGAATTGACACAGTTAGGGTACGTGGAGAGTGGTTTGGAGAAAGCATATTGGTAAATGATTGTGGGGATGGTGTTCCCTGTCCTGAATTTATGCATCAATTGAACAGAAGGAGCGAATTGGTTTTGGAAGCTTTTTCTGATGAAGGAATGAACTATGTCCTTCCAAAATCACTTAAAGATATGGATCCTTGTGAAATAGAGAATTATTTCAATCAAATCAGAAAGGGATTGTTCAGGCCTACAATTGTCTATTTTGATTTTGACAAAACGGCAATAAAGCCTGCTTACGTCAAGGATTTGGAGCGGATTACATTGCTAATGAGAAGATTTGAAGAGCTGCATTTGAATATTGAAGGGCATACAGATCAAAGGGGAGGCGATGCGTATAATATGGATCTGGCCCAAAGAAGGGCATTGGCTGTTAAAAAGTATTTGTTGGATAAAGGGATTCCAGAAGAAAGGTTAGACTACTTTTGGTTTGGCAAGACCAGGCCTATAAATGATTGTGAATTGGGGCCTTGCGATAACCAAATGCATCAGCTGAACAGAAGAACGGAATTACATTTTGTAGATCAACCCTAATAACAATCGTAAAAGTATTTGATTAAGACATGAACAAGGTGCAATTAAAAACGAATGTGAAGTGTGGAGCCTGTGTAGCTGCAATTACTCCTGAAATGGATAAAATTGCAGCCAATGCCTGGGAGGTGGATCTTACCCATCCGGACAGGGTATTGACAGTAGATGGAAGTGTGGCTACCGACATCATTCAAAAGGCATTGGAAAATGCTGGCTACAAAGGAGAAACGTTGTAAGCTGGATCTTACAGCTTTCTTTAAATTCCCCACATGATCAATTACCATCAATTTATATTAGCTAACGGCCTGCAGGTGCTGGTACATGAGGACCACAGTACCAAAATGGCTGTTTTGAATTTGCTTTACAAAGTGGGTTCACGTAATGAGATTCCAGGTAAGACAGGATTGGCACATTATTTTGAGCACCTGATGTTTGGTAGCTCCAAGAATGTCCCTGTTTTTGATACTGCCCTGGAAAGGGTAGGAGGTTCCTGTAATGCATTTACAAATACTGATATCACCAATTATTATATCAGTTTACCAGCAGTGAACATTGAGACGGCATTTTGGTTGGAGTCTGACAGGATGCTTGAGCTCAACCTGAGCCGAAAAACCATAGAGACGCAAAGAAAGGTAGTCATTGAGGAGTTCAAGCAGCGTTACCTAAATCAGCCTTACGGTGATGTTTTTCATCATATCCGTAGTCTTGCTTTTGATACCCATCCTTATCAATGGCCTACCATCGGAAAGGAAATTGAAGATATTGTTAATTATACCAAACAGGATGTAGAGGAATTCTACTTCACCCATTACAGGCCAGATAATGCCGTGATGGTTGTCGCTGGAGACATCACATTTGAGCAGATTAAGGTATTGGCAGATAAGTGGTTTGGGAACATTCCCAGTGGAGAGATACCCAAAAAATCCATCCCGAAAGAATTACCTCAAACTGGAAAAAAAACTTTGACTCTGGAAGCAGATGTGCCTACGGATGCACTTTATAAAGTTTACCATATGCCTGGTAAGCTGCAGGAAGGCTACCTGGAGTCGGATTTGATCACTGACATCATAGGCTTTGGCAGATCTTCGCTTTTAGAGCAGCGATTGGTTAAAAACGGGCATATTTTTGCGTCGGTAGGAGCCTATATTTTAGGAACGGTAGACCCTGGGTTGATGGTCTTTTCCGGGAAAATGGAAAAAGGGCAAAGTGCAGAAAATGCTGAAAGCGTACTTGATGAACTCATTGCTGAGTTTTTGCAGTCCCAAGTCGAGGAAAATATACTGACGAAAGTAAAAAATCAGGCCGAGGCGATGAAAACTTATGAATCAGTGCAGCTGTTGAATAGGGCCATGAGTTTGGCGTATTATGCGCATTTGGGGGATCCTAATCTTTATCAGACTGAATATGAGAAGAAAACCAGGATACCATCTGAACAGATTATGGATTGGGCAAGCACCATTCTGAAAAAGGAAAATGCATCTGTGCTGTATTATAAATCAGCTTCGAAATTGAATTGAAATTATAGGGATAATTGATTCGGGGTAGAGTGGAAATAAAGTTGAAATAGTTATTCGTAGAAATTAAGATATGAAGTCTTGGTTCTTACACTAAAAACATTGAAATACATTACATCAGAAATATGAATAATTTCAGAATTGGTTTTGGCTTTGATGTACATCAGTTGCATGAAGGATTGGATTTTTGGTTGGGGGGCATCAAACTTGCGCATGAAAAGGGCGCTTTGGGTCATTCTGATGCAGATGTCTTAATCCATGTTATTTGTGATGCCCTTTTGGGTGCCGCAAATATGAGGGATATAGGCTACCATTTCTCTGATAAAGACCCCAAATACAAGGGAATTGACAGCAAAATTTTGATGAGGGAGGTGATGCAGTTGATCAGGGATGCTGGCTATGAGCTGGGAAATATAGACACCACTGTCTGTTTACAGGTGCCCAAAGTCAATCCCCATATACCAACCATCAAAAGCTGTCTTGCTGAAGTGATGCAGGTGGAAGAAGGAGCAATTTCTGTCAAAGCTACAACCACAGAGAAGTTGGGTTTTGTAGGAAGGGAGGAGGGAGTTTCTGCTTATTGTGTGGCCTTGATCTACAAAAAGTAAAATGGGTAGAGAAGTAAAAATCATTACCACTGAGGATGGTTCCCATTCTTTATTTGTTCCTGAACTGAACGAAACATACCATTCATTTCATGGTGCTTACAGGGAGTCAGTACATGTCTTTATGCTTTATGGATTGGAAGCTTGGTTTGTGCGCAACCCCAATCGGTTCCCTGTAAGGATTTTTGAGGTAGGTTTTGGGACAGGTCTGAATGCTTGGCTCAGCTTGGTCTGGGCGGAGCAGTATAAGGTGCCTGTTTTGTACCACAGCATAGAGCCCTTCCCTTTGGAAGAGGAGGTGTATTCCCAATTAAATTACACAGAAATAGACAATTCAATTTACCACTATGCGCCTTATTTTCAAATGTTGCACAAGACATCGTGGAATGAAGGAACCGTGGTTTCAGAGTATTTTAATATGAAAAAGGATACCAGTACCTTGGAAGAGGCGGTTTTGTATCCTTGTGATGTTATTTTTTTTGACGCTTTCGCCCCAAGTAAGCAGCCAGAGTTATGGAGCAGGGAGATGTTATCTAAAGTGGTGGAAACCATGAATCAAGGAGCGGTTTTCGTGACTTACTGTGCTCAGGGCCAATTGAAGAGAAATCTCAAAGAATTGGGCTTAGCCGTAGAAACACTGCCTGGACCTCCCGGAAAAAAAGAAATGACCAGAGCTTGGAAAGTGGATTGATTATTTTAATACAGAGCGCAGTACTCCTTTTACTCATTAAGACTATTTCTCCATGCAAAGGCAAGCATGGGCAGTTGTTGGTAACTGTTGATGCCAGCTTTCACACCTTGGCTGCGTAGGAAGAGGTCGTTGGATTTTCTGCTTATTTCCAGATTGAAAGGTTTGATCCTTTCATTGGCCTGTTGAATGGATATCAAGTCATTTCTTATCCCTCTTGGTAGTGTTTGTAGAAATTCCCCATATGTTTCCCTCGACATGCGGAAAAGATCATTCATTTGATAGCGCAGCAAGCGCAGTTGTCCGGAGTATTGTAAAAGCGGGTTATCGGAATTGGAACAGATTACCCAAGCTATAAAATTCGCTTCACCTTCATCAGTAACCCCATAACTGTGCGCCATTTCATGGGCAATTGTAAAAGGTTTTTCTAATGGGTGTAAAGTGGGATCAATATAGCTTTCTCCCGTGTAAGGAAAATAAATACCTAAAATTCCCATACGCCGCATGAACCCGGCTGGATAAAACTCTTTGGTTCTGGGCTCGCCGGTAAAATTCAATCCCAATAAATAAAGATTTTCCCGCATATTGGCGCGCACCAGCCTTTCCAGGTCAGGATAGGGCATTATCTTTTCTATGGCTACGGTATCTTCTTCAATATTGTACCTCAATTGGTTCAAGATATTTCTTGTCAACTCGAGTTCTCCCTTTACTTGTTCCATAGAGAGCGGAAGTGGTTTCATACCAATCTGCTCAAAAATAGGAATGCGTTGGTAATTGTATCCCCAGAGTATCAGAAAAAAGAAAACCAATGCACCAAGGCCGTTGATTAATGAACGAATGGAGTATCCCAATTTTGAAAACCAGCCTATTTGTTGAGAAAATTGGTAAATAAAAAAAGTGATAACCAAAATAACGGTCAATACAAAGATGTAGACAGTGGGGAAAGGCAATCTGGAAATACTCAGATCTATGAGGTTTCGGATAGCCGGAAAAATTGTTCGGGCATAGTACTCTTCTGTTTTTTCAGGATTTTTGACAGCAAAGAACCTGACCAAAATACTGAGTATTCCAAGAGTTGCCCAGGTCCAATTTCCTCTTAGCACGTTCAATATGAATTTAGAAATAAAAAGGAAAGCCGCTAGCGACTCTCCTTTTTCAGAAATGAATAATTGATTTTAAACGCCCTCAGCCTGTACTTCCTTTACTTCGGGAAGCATCCGGGTCAGGAGGTTTTGTATGCCAGCTTTTAAGGTGACCGTACTGGAAGGACATCCTGAGCAACTGCCCTGCAACAAAACTTTGACTATTCCATCCTGAAAACTATGGAAAACGATCGCACCACCATCTTGCTCCACAGCAGGGCGGATGTATTCATCCAAAATGCCCTTGATTTTTTTGACTGTTTCGGAATCACTTTCATCAAATAATGGATCTTTTTCAAATACAGCATTGACTGCCGCCTTGCCTGTTTCTAGGTATTCTTTGATGTGATTTCTAATAAAATCTTGGATTTCAGGCCACTCAATATCTTCTTTTTTGGTAACTGTTACAAAGTTGGCAGCAATGAATACGCGCTCTACCGCTGCAAAATTAAAAAGTTCTTTTGCCAAAGGGGAATTTTCTGTACTTCCAGGATCGGGATAATCAAAACTTATCCCATCATCAGCCAACATGAAATTTACCACAAACTTCAAAGAGTTGGGGTTGGGGTTGGCTTCCATATAAATATGAACGGGTTTCTTTTGTGCTTGAAGCATAACAATTCGGTTTGTTTCTCTATATACCACGAAATTACCCGAATAGTTCCTCTATTCCTGCCATTTTCCTTTTCTAATTTGAAAAAGATAGGTTAAGCTTATTTCCAGTGTGGTCGTGTTCTTATCAAATATCCTGTCCATGGATTCCGGTCTACCAAATTCATAGGAAAGCCGCACATCTCCGGCTAAGGTACTTTTGCCAAAGAGTTTGGAAAGACCTGCCCCGAGGTTCAACCCATACATGATACGCCTGGGGTCATCTCCTGGCTGACCATAAGTAGGAAGGAACGTTTCGTTTCCTACAAATTCCCTCCGTACATCTTTGGCATTCATCAGATAACCAAAGTGGGGACCCAATTTGATATGGAACCTTCCCTTATTTCCAAAATAGAAGTTGGAGAGTAATGGCATTTTCAGGTACTCCCATTCACTCTGGTTGACCTGCAAGAGTTCATTTTCCTGTGTATATCCCAGGGTAATCCTTTGGATCTCCAGTTGTAACCCGGCATTTTTTTGTCCAAAATGTTCCAAAACAAAAGCAAATGTAGTACTTCTTATGCCAGGGGTATTGATGGGCGGCCTTCCCAATTGGTAACGGTAAGTTACCTCAGAGCTACTGACTCCACCCCTAAAACCTACGCTGGTCTGTCCAAAAACCTGGGCTTCAAATGCCAAAGCGAAGAAGCACAGACATAAACTAATGAGGAAAGGTTGAACGCGCATGGAGCAAAATTACAGATACTTTTGGGATTCATCGCTCAGCAGAAAGCAAATATGTAGCCCTTATTGGTTTTCCATCTATGCTTAATCCTTCCACCTCAATAATTTTTGTGCCTGGGCTGTCATTGGTAAAAAATTCCACTGTGTAAGTTCCGCTTTCAGCATCTGTGATCACATAAGGATTCCAATACAGGGTTACCCGTTCATCCACTTCTGGTTCCTCATCTGCTGTTTCGTAATCAAAAGGCACAAAGCTGGAAGGACTTCCAAAACCATCGATGACCATATTAACCAAACCTGGAGTATTGCTTCCTAAAAGTGCGGATTGGTTCACTCCTTGTTTCGTGTAAACAGCAATCACCCCATTTCTACCAAAATCTCCCATCATAGAGCTTGTTCTACTTACAACCTCGATCCTGTCGATATCATTGGGATTAAGGGTAGCAATATTGTCTGCTGCACGAATACCTGGAGATGAGGGCATCGTTGCACCATTGATCATCACCAAGGGCTCCATGGAGAGGTTGGCAGAAGTAGCACCTCCCCGAATGCGAATTTCAAGATTGGTATTCATGGACATCCCGGGGACCTGCGCCCTGAGACTCATCAATAGATCAGTGATACTCCCATTGCGGTTGAGCTGTTCTGCTTTTACCACATAGTCGGGTCTGCCATATATGGCTCTAGTTGTACCGTCTTCTTTTTCTTTTTCTACAGTGACTTCATCCAAAATTACTGTGGGTTCTTCTTCCCTCCAAACAGCGAAGATTGATTCATTCACTGTAGTAATTGAGGGTTGTTGGATATGTTCCGGTACGTAAAATGGAGGATTCAGGCGCTCGACCAACTCAAAGCTTCCAAAGGCCTTGCCTTTTTTATCAGTTGCAACAAAGGCAAATTCCATAGGCCCGTAGAAATCCATTTCTTCTAAGGAAAAAAGACCGTCTTTATCGGACTCCAAATCTAAGATGCCTTCAAAATTATTGATATACACCGTAAATGGGGTCGAAGTGGGCTTTCCCTTTTCATTTGAAAATCTTCCCATGACATTCCATTCTCTTTCCAATGCATAGGTGAATTTTTCCGTAGTGATATTTGATGCAATTTCTTTTATTTCCAAATGCTGTTGAATATTTACTTTTCCGACCAAGTCAGGGGCAAAATTGCCATCCCTAACAGCAACAGATAAATTGGAAGCCACTGCCCTTCCTGAAGCATCCCTTATTTCGATTTGCACACTTGCCTTTTCCCTTTTTCCATAGTTTTGCTTGGAAGGCTTAAAGTTGACCTGAAGCGCAGTTTCTTGATTGGCCTTTGGTTCCGGCCCGGTAATTCTGTCAAATGCACTGATCACAGGAAGTGCTTGAATGTAATAGGTATCTGGCCCGTAATTTCTGTTCCAATTGGTATACGCCCTTAGGTAGTATTTCTTTTGGCTCAGCGAATCCGGTAGAAACAGGTCTCCGACTGCCTGTCCGTTTTCTATCTTGAATTTTTTTTGAAGAATCATATCCCTCTCTGCAGAGAGGAGTTCCACATAGAGGATGCGGCTTAGGCCTCTTTTCAGTTCTGGATTAGCGTAAGAAAAATAAGCTTTAAACAAAACCTGATCCCCTTGGTAATAGAATGAGCGATCGGTATGTACATAAACTCTTTCCTGCATGCCATTGGCATCCATTGCAACGCTATTGTTTAACCTGTCAGCAAGATTGGGTTGGTAATCCAAAGGAAGCAAGGTGGCGATTTTCTTTTTGTCCATATCTCCGGAGAAGATCAAATCTTTTTGATTCAGGATCATTCCGTTGGAATTGACATTGACATAGTTTCCCTTGACCTCCAGCCAGGAAATAGGATAGGGCGCGTCTTTATACGTATTGACCATGCTGTATCCTTTTTCATAGTGGATTTCAATTCTGCCCTTCATAAAAATCCTGTATTCTCCTGGTCTTCTCCCAGCCTGAATCAGGTTTTCAGGGTTATAGGGAACCACTGATTTACCCAATTCATTGGCAAACACATCAGACCTCATGTTCATGCTTTCCGATCCGCCTGCTTTATCACCATATAAATAGAAGCCTTCCTGATTATGCTGATTGACTATCATAGCGCGGAACATATTGGAGGGGGACTTGAGGTATGTTTCCAGCCTGTTCCTTTCCCAGTCTGATTTCGTTTTTTCATCTGGAGCCGCTAGGTCTGAAAATCGGGTAGCCCCAGAGATGATGTAGTAATTGGAGGTAAACTGAAAAGTCTTGAGATCAAAAGTGAGTAAATAGCCCAAAGCCCTGTTTTCAACTTCAATGGGTTGGTATGCAAAGGCACGGAAGTCACTGTTTTTATTGTCTTCGGGAAAATCAATTACCCAAGGATTTAGAATTTCACATTGTGCAGCCATGTCATCATTGCCCAGAAAATAGGATTTAAACTTTCGCAGTTCCCTTTCCCATGTCCTGTCCCTTGAAGCTTTGATTTCTACGTCAGAGAGTTCTTGTAGCAGGGGAGCGAGGCTTACATTGAAGGAAAGTTTACTGCCAGGACGAATGGTAGCGGATTTCTGTTGGGCCTGGTAACCGATAAAGGAAAAGCCCACTTCCAACTCTCCTTCAGGGACATTTTCCAATAAATACATCCCATCAAAGTCCGTAGTGGTAGCAATGGTTGTATTGCTGATAAATACATTACAAAAAGGAAGGGGTTCGCCTGTTTCACTATCGGTAACCGTTCCAGAAATGGTTCCTGTCTGTCCAAATGACAAAAGTGAGGTAAAAATGAAGGGGAGGGATAAAATAAAATTTCTCATTGGCCTACTAATAGTTACGTCGAAATATACTCTTTTTTAGGCTAATTTGGCAAGTTATCTGGCTGATTTTAAGATAAATTAAAGAATAAAGCCGGATAGAATCCGGCTTGTAACTATTTCTTCTTTTTCTTTCCATCTTTGATTTCCTCAATATCCTCTCTGTCTTTTAATTTCTTGTCTTCTACGTTTTTGTTGAGGAATTCATTGAGTTTATCAATGGAAAAGCTACTGGAGATCTCTCCAAAAGAATCGATGTTCATATGGAATCCATCCAGGTCTTTATGGACTTTAGGGTTTTCTTCTTTTTTAGGTTTCTTCGCCATTTCCATTTGATTTATGATTACACTGAAAGCTTTTCTAAGGCAAATCCGATACGCTGGGCCAGTTCATCTTTGCCGATGATACTGAATACAGCCATCAGATCCGGTCCAGCTCCAACACCGGTGGCAGCCAGTCTAACAGCTTGCATTACCTTACCCAATTTGATACCATTTTCTTCGGCAGCAGCTTCAAGCAGGGATTTGGCTGTTTCGGGATTGAATCCCCCCGAAAATACGGATAATTTTTCTTTATAAGCGTTTAGGACCGTAACAGCGTCCTGATTCCATTTTTTAGAGGCGACAGTCTCATCAAATGCCGATGGTGCAATTAGCATAAACTTCCCCTCTTTCCAGAGGTCAGCGGGGAACGTAGCCCTTTCCTTCATGATATGCGCGATTTGAGCAGCTTTATCAGCTTCGATAGGTATCCCTTCCAACTCAAGATCAGCCATCAGGTATCCCGCCAGTTCTGAGTCTGACTTTGCCCGAAGGTACTGCTCATTGTACCATTTGGCTTTATTGATATCGAATTTAGTGCCAGATTTCCCAATCCTTTCAATGGAGAAGGCTTCCACCAGTTCTTCCAAAGTGAACATTTCTCTGTGATCGCCCGGGTTCCAACCCAAGAAGGCGAGAAAATTGATCAATGCTTCTTTAAGATAACCTTGCTCTTTGAATCCCATGGCCTTTTCCCCGGTATTTGGATCTGTCCAATCCATAGGAAATACCGGGAATCCATGTTTGTCCGCATCTCTTTTGGATAGTTTCCCATTGCCGTCTGGCTTCAGCAACAGCGGTAAATGGGCAAATTCCGGCATGGTTTCTTCCCAGCCAAAATATTTATAAAGCAACACGTGCAAGGGTGCGGATGGTAACCATTCTTCTCCTCTGATCACATGGGTGATGCCCATCAGGTGATCATCCACAATATTGGCCAAGTGGTAAGTGGGCATTCCATCTGATTTCATCAATACTTTATCGTCCAGCGTAGAGGAATGCACCATTACCCAGCCTCGGATCAGGTCATTCAGGCGAACTTCTTCCTTTCGCGGGATTTTGATACGGATCACATAAGGTTCACCGGAAGCCAATCTTGCCTTGACCTCATCTTCTGGTAAAGTGAGGGAGTTCTTCATCTGTGTTCTGGTGATGGAGTTGTACTGTGGGGAGACTACCCTGGCAGCGGTCAATCTTTCTCTCATGGCATCCAGTTCTTCGGCAGTATCAAAGGCATAATAAGCATGCCCTTTTTCTACCAGGTCCATGGCATATTGCATGTACATGGGTTTGCGTTCAGATTGTCGGTAAGGGCCGCAATCTCCTGGATTCCAAGGGCTTTCATCCGGAGAAATGCCCAACCAGTCCAATGCCTCTTTGATATAATTTTCTGCGCCCTGAACAAAGCGGGTTTGGTCGGTATCTTCAATTCTCAATAAAAATTTGCCATTGGTTTTTCTGGCAAAAAGGTAATTGTATAGGGCAGTTCTCACCCCTCCGATATGCAATGCCCCGGTCGGTGATGGGGCAAAACGTACACGTACTTCTCTGTTCATGTTAATTTTTTCTTCTGTAATCCAACCCTTTTTCTAATCAAATGGTTGCTTTGGTTTTTGAAAATCAGGATGCAAAGTTAAGGAATTTTGAGCAGAAACCTGCTTGTTGGCTGAATTGCTTAAGATGTACTTTTTTTAAACTAATAATCTGTAAACTGATAATCAAAGCGCCCCATCCTGACTTGGATCTTTTCTCCCAATTCATTTTTTACATCAAATCCAAAGGTACCATATACAAAACGTTCATCAGGCAAAATTTTCATAGTTACTTGACCTGGTACTGAATTTATCCCTGTGAAAGCGTTTTCTTCTTGGAAATCAAATCTATTGAATACCTTGATGCTGATTCTTGGGTCAGCGATTTGAAATTGTTTTCCAAATCCTTGGATCATTGCAGTCCAGTCATCAGGGTTTAATCCATGCAATTGAATTTGAATATTTCTGTATTGAATGAAATCCCTTGTTCTCAGTTCAAAGTCTAAACTAAGGCTATCAGAATTAATTCTAAAATATTGAGGCAGCTGGGATCCACGGGCCAAAAATCCCGGAGTGGGATTATTAATGAAAAAATGGTCGTTTAGAATCGCACCAGCTTCATTCCTTCCAAGACCTCCGAAAAATGGCAACCGGGGCTCAATTGGATCTGGGATAAAATCATCACAGGCCGTACCTAGGGCTAGCATGAAAATAACAATAAATTTAATGCTGCTTTTTCCCATCATTTATGAAAAATTGAAGCCCAAATAAAACTGTTGTACTGTAAAAATCAGAAAACACTCCTTTTATACTGGCATCTATTGGATCAAATTCCACATACTCCAATAGAGGACTGATACCAAAAGCCCCCCTGATATAAAAGGACACATTGCGATGATTTAGTATATCAACTCCCAGAAATACGGCACTTTCATATGTATTAAATACTTCGAAAGCCCCTATCGTATTGCTATCAAAAAAATAATTGAGTTCTAGTCCCGTATGAACCCCCATTTTCTGGAGCAATTGATACCTAATCATAGGTGCAAAACCTAGTCCATTGAAACTAACCTGCCGTTGATCATCCGGTAAGTTTTGCCTGTATCCCTTATTGTTCAAGAGCAAATCTGTCCTGATGGAAAAGTCAGGTAATTTTTCTATAGGATACCAGGTATAGTTTAGGCCTAAATGAAAATTAAGCACAGGTCCCGCATCAATTCTAGGGGTTTGCTGTCTAAGGTTATTGTAATTCAGACCTGCCATCAGTCCAAATTGGGCAAAACAAGTATTCGTGGTAAAAAAAGTAAGTAGAAGGAAGAACAGGACAATTCTTTTTTCCATAAACAATAAGTCAAAGTATCTACTAAAGTAATAAGTATTTTACTCAAAAAAAATTTCACTGCTGTTTTTGTGACTATGGTTCTAATAAAAAAAAGGGAACCCAACTGGACTCCCTTTTTTGCATAAGATGGTAAGATCTTATTTGCTGTGTCTGATTTTCTCCTTGATTTTGGCAGACTTTCCTTGACGGCCTCTTAGGTAGAACAATCTCGCTCTTCTTACTTT
This sequence comes from Cecembia sp., assembly GCF_007126775.1. GTDB lineage: Bacteria > Bacteroidota > Bacteroidia > Cytophagales > Cyclobacteriaceae > Cecembia. The sequence continues at coordinate 15,987 of NZ_SLAP01000004.1, forward strand.
ACCTTCTCTTAACAATTCGATTTTCTCGATTGATGGGGAAAGCAAAGGGAAAATTCTTTCTACACCGACCCCATTGGATATTTTCCTTACAGTGAAGGTTTCTCCATTGGAGTTGGGGTTTTTTCTTTGGATAACGGTTCCTTGGAATTGCTGGATACGCTCTTTATTGCCTTCAGTGATTCTCACGTGAACATTAATGGTATCTCCAGCCTTAAAAGAAGGGAATTTAGCTCTTGCTTCGCTGTATTCCGCTTCTACGAATTTTATTAGATCGCTCATAGCTTTATATTTTATTTGCTTGTAGCAACCGCAGCTTGGTACGGTTTTTTGTTGAACTCAATTGATATTCTGCTTTCTTAATTATCGCCTTTTACTTCCCTGCCTTCCAATAAGTCAGGTCTTCTTTCTTTGGTACGGCGAACCGATGCATCAAATCTCCAGGATTCAATATTTGCCTGATGTCCTGATAATAACACTTCCGGTACCTGCATGTCTTCGTAGGCTGCGGGTCTTGTATATACCGGCGGTGCCAATAAACCATCCTGGAAGGAATCTGTAAGTGCGGAGGTTTCATCGTTCAAAACGCCCGGAATCAATCGGATGATTGCATCTGCCACAACAGCCGCTGCAAGTTCTCCTCCCGACAACACGAAGTCACCAATACTGATTTCCCGGGTAATGAATTTCTGTCTTACCCTTTCGTCCACACCTTTATAATGACCACATAGAATGATAAGGTTCGCCTTTAGAGAAAGCTCATTGGCCATTTTTTGGTCAAAGGTCTTTCCATCGGGCGTCATGTAGATGACTTCATCATATTCCCTTTCGCTTTTCAGTGCAGTTATACACTTGGCTATGGGTTCTATCATCATGACCATGCCTGCACCGCCTCCAAAAGCATAATCATCGACCTGCTTTTGTTTGCCGCTGGCATAATCCCTTAAGTTGTGTATCCTGACCAAGGCCAAACCCTTGTCTTCTGCTCTTTTCAGAATAGAATGTGAGAAAGGTCCTTCCAATAATCCTGGTACAACAGTGATGATATCTATGCGCATCAGTCTTCCAAATAGATGTCAATCAATCCTTCGGGCAAATGGCAGTAAACTTTTTTAGCTGCCTTGTCCACCTTCAGTACAATTTGATCCTTAATAGGAATCAAAATCTCTTTTCCCTGATGGTCAACACCCAATAAATCCTGGGTTTCAAGGTCATAAATGACTTTAACTTCCCCGATTTTTCCGAGTTTTTCGTCGGAAACTTCAAATCCTATCAATTCATGGTAGTAATACTGGTCTTCATCAAGACTTTCCAGATCGCTAAGTGGAAGATAAAGGGCCGAACCGACCAATTTTTCTGCATCTTCAACTGTATCATGATCCTCAAATTTCGCCAGAACTTTATTGTTATGGGATACAACAAAATGTTCAAGAAAATAGGGGGTCAATCTAGATTTTTGTTCTACAAAGACGTGTTTGATTCCTTCATAATCTTCCGGAAAATCCACATCCAGTACCACATTTACTTCACCATGAAGTCCATGAACTTTGGCTATATAGCCCAATTGAAAACAATTGTCCTTGTTCATGGGATTAAAGGGAATTAAGACTTGGTTTCCTCTCCTTCAGCTGATGCTTCAGGGGCTTCACCTTCAGTACTTGCTGATTCTGCTGCCGGAGCTTCTTCAGCTGGGGCTTCAGCAGCAGCAGCTGCGGCTTTTGCTTCTTCTTCCCTTGCTTTGATAGCATCCAAACGTGCTTGGTTTTTGGCTGTTTCGGCATCCAATGCCTTTTGACGGGCCTCTTCTTTTGCTTTGGTCAATTTATCAACCTTTCCGCCAATAGCTGCTTCTTTGGAAGCTTTCCAAGCTTCATATTTCTCATCTGCCTGTTCCTGGGTAATGGCACCTTTCAGCACACCGATCTGAAGGTGTTTTTTTAACAATACACCTCTGTAAGAAAGCATGGCCTTAACGGTATCCGTAGGCTGTGCACCGTTCAATAACCATTTGAGAGCACGCTCATTATTGATATTGATTGATGCGGGGTCAGTGTTAGGGTTGTAACTACCCAACTTCTCGATAAAGCGTCCATCCCGTGGAGCTCTAGCATCAGCGACTACAACGTCATAGATGGCCATTTTCTTTCTGCCTCTACGCGCTAATCTGATTTTTACTGCCATATTGTTTTGATATTTAGTGAATTGATGGATCCCGTCCATCCTGATTTTTGGACTGCAAAGATAGGGTTTAATTATCGAAATGCACAAATGACAATAAATATATTTGCGTGAATGGGGGATAATGCTTTAAATTGCAACGCAAATTAGAAGCGAGAGACTAGAAGTGGGAAATAAGAGACAAGAGGCAAGAATCAAGACCTGCCGGTTCTAATCTCTCGCTTCTCGATTCTAGCAGTCTCAGCATGGCCCCGTAGTTCAATGGATAGAATAGTTGTTTCCTAAACAATAGATACAAGTTCGATTCTTGTCGGGGCTACAATCTTTCTCAACTTTTTTATGATGAAGGTAGTGTTTTATGCTTACGTGTTGAAAAGTAAGCACCATGATTATTTTTATAAAGGTCATTGTAAGGATCTTAAAAAAAGACTTTTGCAGCACAATTCAGGCATGACTGCTTCAATTAAACCTTTCATTCCCTTTGAAATTGTCTATTTTGAAGAATTTGAAACCTTACAGGAACCAATCAAAAGAGAGAAATATTTCAAATCGTCCAGAGGAAGGGAATTTCTCAAAAAGATACTGGCCCCGTAGTTCAATGCCCGCCCGGCTGACAGCGTTCGGACGGGCCCGCCCGGCTGACGCCAGTCGGACGGGGATAGAATAGTTGTTTCCTAAACAATAGATACAAGTTCGATTCTTGTCGGGGCTACAAAATTGATTTTCAAGGATTTAAGGGATGATTTTCATCCCTTTTTTTTGTGTTTTTGGGTAAATTTTGCAGTTGGGATTACAGTTGGAAAGAATTATTTTTAGTTAAACTTCATTTAAATTATAACAAGCGGGATATGGATAATGCTGGTAATTGATATATAGGTGGGTTTAATTTGAGCATCTCCTTGGGAATTAGTTTGTAAATAATTAGTTTTAGTATACCTTGAGGTAATGTTAAACAAAATCAGATTTAGCTAACCAAATTCGGGTTGCTAAGTCGGATAAAAGTCAGGGGTATATATTAAATATATTAGTTATCGGTCAGGCTATAGCGACCTAACGTGATACGAAAATGGATAAACAAAAATAGTCGTAAAACGAATGACAGAAAATAAACAAATGACAATAAAAATCTCAGACAGACGAGATATTGACCTTGAAAAAATAATTGATTTGTATAAGGCAAACCAATGGAGTTCAGCGGACAAACCAACTGAATTATATAACGCATTGACAAATTCACACTCATTGTTCTCTGCTTGGGACAAAGATAAATTAGTTGGTATAGGTAATGCTATTTCAGATGGACACTTGGTTGTTTATTATCCTCATTTACTTGTTCATCCTGACTATCAAGGCAAAGGAATTGGCCAAATGATAGTAGAAAAAATGAAAAAAAAATATGAACACTTTCATATGCAAATGCTAACAGCAGACGGAAAGGCAATTGATTTTTATCAAAAAGTTGGTTTTAAGAGAGCAGGTCAAACAGAACCAATGTGGATTTACAAAGGAGATGAACATTGACACTCTTAAATAGAATAACTCTGTGATACATTGGATAAAATATTGCTCGAAAAAACATTAGATAAAAAATGATAACGGTGGACACAATAGAAGCCCGAACCGCTAACAAGCTTTCGGCAAAAAAACGGGTTCAGTGTTTTAATAAACCTTTGTTTTTCGTATCAAGTTCAGTGCTTCGAAATCCGCTTTTTCGCCAACTGCCAAAATGTTAGGGCGTATGCAAAAATACAAGAACACCTTATTGGAATAAATTATATTTGGAAAAAGGCAAATTGACGAAGGAGTACTGGTCAACAAAGGTGAATACTAGGAATTTTCAGATGACTTTATATTTAGCAGTCCATCTACAGCAGCCGTTATTGTAATGGGAAGAAATGCAAACGGGCTTACGGAATGCAAAACCAAGAGCGGAAAAATATTAGAAGATGTTGAACCAAGTGTGAAAGTAATAACTCTAAAAGAATAAATAGACAATGTTTCAAGAGCCAAAAAATTATACGGACAATGGCCATTTCTTTTTCGAAGCAGATAAAGACTTAGAAAAATTGTGCAATGCACCAAAAGACAAGGACGGTGTTTTTAAAATTTTAGAATTACGAAATGGTAGAATTAATCTGGTTTATATTGGTTACTCGAATTCTGGCGGACTATTTAATGAAATAGTGAATGGAGTGCACTACGACAAAAACGCAAGAAAAACTGGATGGACTTACCAATTATTAAAAGATAAAACTGACGCACTTGACATTTATTGGTACGTAACATCTGGAAAAGACGGACAAAAAAAAGAACAAGTTGAAATGCTAAAAGACTTTGTTGAGCAAACAGGAAAATTGCCTAAATGGAACAAATAGAAAAATCCAAACCATAATCTGTTTAAATCCTTCAGAGAACCATTACAATCCCCGTTCAGCAACTTTTGAAAAACTGCTTTCGCTCCAGCCTCTTCTCTATTTCCTTGGCGGTCTTGGTGATGGATAGGCCTCCTAAATTGGTGCACCTAAGGGTATTGGGGATGCTTTTGCCTACGGCATACATGGTTTCAATCACTTCATCCAAAGGGATTAGGTGGTCATAATCCGCCAGGGCCATATTGGCACAGGACAAAGCATTGGAAGCGGCCATGACATTTTTGTTAAGACAGGGGGCTTCGACCCTGTTACCAATGGGATCACAGATCATTCCCAGTGAACTCTGCAAAGCCATAGAAGCTGCGGAAAGGCTTTGATATAAATTGCCTCCTGCCAGACCTACAATCGCTGCCGCCGCCATGCAGGAGCCAGATCCGCATTCTGCCTGACAACCGCCGACTTCAGCGGCAAAGGTGGAATGTGCAGCAATGAAAACGCCGATCAGGCCCGCCACCATCAATGCTTTAACTGCCTCTTCCTCGGGTAAATCCAAAGCATCGGCAACGCCCAAAACTGCTCCTGGCATGGCTCCACAAGAGCCCGCTGTTGGAGCGGCCACAATCACCCCCATCGAACTCTTTACCTCCATGATAGCCGATACGTACATGATAATCTTGTTCAGCACAGAAGCATCCACCATTTTTTTACTTTCCATCCTTTCTTTAAAGGTGACAGATTGGGGCCCCAGAATCCTGTCCTCAAATTGGGTTCCCTTCAATCCTGTATCCACAGCATTGCGCATAAAGCCGTAGATATGCCTCATTTTGGATAATACCTCTTCTTCTGTAATGTTTCCCCTGATGCTTTCGTACCTGACTGCCAGTTTCCATAAACTCAGATTTTTATCCTCATTGTACGCCAACATTTCCTCGCAGGTGATAAAAGGGACTTTTTGGTCCTTGGCTGTCAGCACAGGCAATACCGGTCGGATTTCTTTTACTATGGAGACTTCATCCATGGCTTTTATATCCTGAAGGAGGGTTTTTTCCAATAACGCCTGTGAACGGACCAAACAGTAGCTTTGATCTCCCTTTTTAAACTCAATGCTGTCAATTTTAGGAACCTGTTCAAGGTAATGCTTAACACTTTCCGGATTGGAGGTATAGATCAAAGTAAGGAAAGCATCCCCTGCATGGGACAGTGCCGCCCCATCTATTTCAATCACTTCAATCATACCGCCTCCAGTGGAAATGGCAATTACCTGATGCTGCTCCCTTGGACTTTGTAAGGTGATTTGGTAGGTGTTGGGGTGTTCGGCCTGGATGTCTTTGATATTGATATTTACCCGGATTCCAGCAATGCCTATGTGTTGCTCGGAATGCACCAAACGTTCATCATCTGCTTCCCAGCCAAGGAAACCTCCAAATAAGCCCATATCTGAACCTTGTTCCTTGTGGGTGGTGGCCAAGGAGCCATTGGGATCAAAATCAATCTCTATGTGTGAAATGATTCCGCCCATCAAGTCATAACATATCCTGCCAATTCTCAGGGAGGCAGCACAATGGGAACTTGATGGGCCTCTCATTACAGGTCCAAGCACATCATTGAAGATACTGGGATAACTCATCGTTGTCAGCAATTGGTTAGCTTTAAATATAATCATTTTGTCATATTTTATTATCTTTAAACCCATTGGTTCTGAAAATTTTAGCTATGAAAAAGACAATTGCCTTGGGGTTTATTCTCCATTTCCTTTCCATTGTGGTGGTATTGGGTCAAAATGCACTGACTTTGGAAGATATTTTTCAAAATGGGGCCTATGATCAGAAAAGGTTTGGCCCTATCCGTTGGATGAAAGATGCGGAAGGCTATTCCAGTATTGAAAGAAATTCTCAGTTAGTAGGGGATGATATTGTAAGGTATGAAGCCACAAGTGGTAACCGTACTATTCTCGTTGGTGCCAATGAGTTGATACCTGTAGGAACGAACAAGCCCTTGACCGTCGCGGATTATCAATGGTCTGAAGACAATAGTAAATTATTGATTTTCACCAATACCCAAAAAGTATGGCGTTACCATACCCGTGGGGATTATTGGGTGCTGGACCTTGAAACAAAGCAATTGAATCAGCTAGGCAAGGGACTCAAAACCTCTTCCTTGATGTTTGCCAAGTTTTCCCCGGATGCTTCCAAGGTGGCTTATGTAAGCGAAAACAACATTTTTGTGGAGGACCTGCAGTCTTTTGACATTACCCAAATTACCCATGATGGGGATGAGGAAATTATCAACGGTACTTTTGACTGGGTATACGAAGAGGAATTGAATTGCCGGGATGGATTCAGGTGGAGTCCTGATGGGGAGCATATTGCTTATTGGCGCTCTGATACCAAAGGCGTGGGGACCTTTTACATGATCAATAACATTGACTCCATTTATTCACAGCCTATTCCCATGCCTTACCCCAAAGTGGGAGAAACCCTTTCTTCTGTAAAAATTGGAGTGGTGCCCAGCAAGGGTGGGGACACCCGCTGGTTTGATTTTCCTGGAGATCCGAGAAACAATTACCTGGCACGGATGGATTTTATTCCCCATTCTCAGGAGGTGATGGTACAGCAACTCAATCGGCCACAAAACAGAAATACGGTTTGGATTGGGGATATCCAAAACATGGAAATATCCACGATCTTGGTGGATGAGGATGAGGCGTTTCTGGATATCCATGACAATATCCTGTGGTTGGAAAATGAAAGCTTTTTTACCTGGACCAGTGAAAGGGATGGTTGGATGCACCTCTATAAAGTCTCCCGGGACGGCAAAACCATGGATTTGATCACCGAGGGCGATTTTGATGTAGAACGCATCAGTCATATAGATCCCCAAACCGGCTATGTCTATTATATTGCCTCTCCGGAAAATTTCACACAAAGGTACCTGTATCGTAGTCCTTTGATGCAAAAAGGGAAGGCGGAGCGCATTACGCCAATTGATCAGCCCGGACAACATGCCTATCAGCTTTCCCCCAATTCGGGATATGCGATTCATACTTTTCAAAATACGGTTACTCCGCCCAAAATATCTTTGATCAGCTTGCCAAAGCATGAATCCATCAGGGTTTTGGAGGCCAATGAAGCCCTGTACAATAAATACCAGGCTTTGGGGCTGACCCATAAAGAATTTATCAAAATCGACATTGGGGACGATGTCTTGGATGCCTGGATGTTGACCCCCAAAGCATTTGACCCTTCCAAAAAATATCCTTTGTTGTTTTATGTCTACGGAGAGCCAGCAGGATCCACGGTACAGGATGCCTGGATGGGGGGAGACTTATGGCATCATTATATGGCCGAATTGGGATATGTGGTGGTCAGTGTTGACAATAGAGGAACCAAGACCCCTAGGGGAAGGGAATGGAGGAAATCAATCTATGGACAGATCGGAATCCTGGCATCTCAGGACCAAAAGCAAGCCACAGAGCAGCTATTGAAAACCTATACTTTCCTTGATGCGGACAGAATCGGTATCTGGGGATGGAGCGGTGGAGGTCAGATGACCTTGAATGCCTTGTTTAGGTATCCTGAATTGTACAAAGCGGGACTGGCTTTGGCATTTGTTTCAGACCAGCGTTTGTATGATGCTACTTACCAAGAACGCTATATGGGATTATTGAAGGATAATCCCCGTGGTTACCATGACGGCTCTCCCATCAACTTTGCACAAAACCTCCAAGGTAAATTGATGATCATTCACGGGACTGCTGATGATAATGTGCATTACCAAAGCTTCGAAATGCTGGTGGACCGGTTGATCAAATATAACAAGCAGTTTGACATGATGTCTTACCCAATGCGGGCCCATGGCATCAATGAAAGGGAAAATACTTCCTTGCATCTTCGAAAAACAATGGAGCGATTTTGGCTGAACAATTTACCTCCGGGAGGGAAATAAGCGTGGGGGAAATTAAACCCGAAATATGTATTAGAATTTCTACGCCACGGCGCACAAGTTATTACGAGGTCATCCGCCGCGGCGGACATAATCAATCGTTTCACTGCATTTAGCTCGTTCACCATAGAGATGACTATGCTTCATTCGCTAAATGCTTGATTCTTTTGTGTTTTAACCTCTCACTACGAACCCTAATGCATAATTCGGGTTAAAAGAAATTAGCTTTTGGCCTGTGGATTCCCTCAAATCATTTTTTTTAGTTTTATTTTTTTACGTAAATTACGTTACGTAACTTACGTAACGTAAAACATGAAATATGAGAGTCCCGAATAACCCTTTTATCCTTAGTGGGTATCATAGTCCTAAGTACTTAATTTTTGAGCAGTCTTAAGTCCCACAAAAAGTCTGATAACCTTTATCTACCTCCACAGGCACTTCCTGGAATTTTTCAAAACCTGGTTTATCAGTATAAGGGTCTTGTAGCAGAGTCAGCAGTTCTTGAAAAAGCAGCATATTGCCATCCTTACTTGCAGCCTCCAAAGCTTCTTCGACCCAATGGTTGCGGGGGATAAAAGCCGGATTGTTCTGATCCATCAATTCCTGTGCTTTTGATCTGTTGCCTGCAATCCTTTCCTGCCACAATTGAAGCCAAGCCTTGAAATCCGCTTCTTGGTAGATGCTGTCCTGAGGGAAGGCATTTCTTCTCAGGTAAAGGAAAGTATTGGTAAAATCTGTCTTGTTTTTCTTCATCCAGTGCAATAGGTCGTCCACCAAAGCCTTATCTGAGGGCTTTACTTCGGTTATGCCCAATTTTCTCCCCATCATCTCCAGCCATAAGGATTCATAAGCTTTTGGAAACTGATTGATAGAAGCTTTGGCCAATTCAACCGCATCTTCGGTTTTGGGAGCGATTGCAGGCAAGAGGGCGGATCCCAAGCAGCCCAGGTTCCAATGGGCAATGAAAGGCTGGTTGCCATAAGCATACCTGCCTTGGGTATCGATGGAACTGAATACCGTCATCGGGTCATATGCATTCATGAAAGCACAAGGACCATAGTCTATGGTTTCACCCGGAATGCTCATATTGTCCGTATTCATCACGCCATGGATAAATCCCACCCGCATCCATTGAATGATCAGTTCGATTTGTTTAACCATCACGGCCTCAAAAAAGGCAAGTGCCGGATTTTCTGACTCATCGAGTTCCGGATAATGTCTGGCAGTGCTGTATTGGAGCAGGTCTTTGAGGTATTTTCCCTCATGGAAATTCCTGGCATATTCGAAAGTTCCCACACGGATATGACTTGAAGCTACTCGGGTAAGGATAGCGCCATGCCTTACTTTTTCCCTATAAACAGGCTCCCCTGTAATCACCACGGCCAATGACCTGGATGTTGGAATACCCAGGTGGTGCATGGCTTCGGAAATCAGGTATTCGCGCAGCATCGCGCTTAGATGCGCTCTTCCGTCTCCACCCCTGGAATAAGGTGTCCTACCGGAACCTTTCAGCTGGATGTCGTATCTTTCTCCTTTTGGGGTAATCTGTTCTCCCAATAAGATGGCCCTTCCGTCTCCCAACATGGTGAAATTGCCAAACTGATGGCCTGCATAGGCTTGCGCTAGGGGCTGGGCATCTTTAGGCATCTGGTTTCCCGAAAAAATAGCACTCATTGTGTCGGTATCTAAGCTTTCTAAAGCCAACCCCAGTTCTTTTGCCAAGTTTTGATTAAACAAAACCAATTGAGGTGCTTTTACAGGAATGGGGTGAATGGTGCTAAATAGTGCCTCGGGCAACTTTTGGTAGGTATGTTCCAGGTTCCAGGTAATTTCCATGCTTCAAATCTCCATTGTTGTTGGCTTAACAACAGAGATTGGTTTTTGATTCCTAAGTCCACAAATTACACCAATTACGCGAAGGTGATATGTGGCTTATAAATGATATGCTAAATGGTTTTTAAGTTCCAGTTCTGCGCAAATGAACCATTATATTCTGTATTTTTTATCTAAGGCGGAGGGAAAAAAAATAAAACGAATGAAAGACTTCATCTTAAATCTCATCACAGATCGTATAATCAAGCGCCAGCTTTAACTCGTTATAATTATTATTTCTAATTTAATGCATAATTGATAAATA
>NZ_SLAP01000217.1 GCF_007126775.1 Cecembia sp.
CAAATAAATCTTCAACAAAGTTTTCCATGTCAATTTCCCCCTTTTTGTAGGTTTGCCCCAATAAAAAAAAGGATTGGGAAAGTAGATAAATCAAAATTAATCCACCTTTTCTCATCTTTTATGCAGTTGAATATTGGCAGCAAAATGATGGGTGTAGCCCAAAGCAGGATGTTGGGTCATAGCATAATCAACGTGTATTGACCTCCCTTGAAAACCAATTCCAAAAAATAAAAGTGATGAATGGGTATTGATACCTGTTCTGCTCCAAAACTTGTTGAATAAGTTGTATTCCAGTCCTATTTTTAAAATGGGGTCTAATAAGATATCCTTTTCTGCTTCCACTTGAAGGGAAACTTTTTCGGAAGGTTTATAAGCAATTCCCGCTTTTACTACAGTGGGCAGGTGGTCAGGAGAATTTTTACCATATGAAGCTCTGGTTGGATTGTAAATATGTGCCCCGAAAAAAAGCTCTGGACTAAGTTCCGCAATCCCTCCAAATTCCAATACTGCAGCTCGACCTGTTCCAAATCCTTCTATACTGGTTTGGAAATAATTGACCTTTAAACCTAAGCTGGCTATTCCCAACTGATTGGAAATACCTATTCCCAATTGCTGCTGTGAAAAATATTCAGAACCAAAACTTGATACACCAATTCCCCAACCCAGATTGTTGTTTTTGAAGGCAATGGCTGCTGCAAGTGTAGTCAATTCATCGAGATCCATTCTATGGTCATATCCAAAAGCTACCTGGGAATGATTGATACGACTCAATCCGCCAATATTATTAAAAATACTCCAAGCATCGGCAACTGTAGTATTGGCATTGGCAAAACCCATACTTCTGGCACCTTTGGGCAAAGTTTCGGTCCCCTGCCCAAAAATTGGATAGTCAATACCACACCAAAGCAATATAAAAAACAGCCATTTCATAAAAAATACTACAGTGCATGGCTAATTTAAGTCTTTTAAAAGGCTCTTTTGGACAAATAATCGGATATAAACGGATAATTTGGGTTAAATTAAAATGGTGCTCTAATATTGAGGAAAAATGCACCCTCATTTTGACTGTTAATGGAATATTCTACCCTGAAGACCATGTCATACAAGCTTACCAGGTCAAGTCCAAGGCCATACCCGAATAGGTACCTATTGGTCAATCTCAAGTTTTCTGGCACTTGATTTCTATCATTGACATAACCATGGTCAAAATTAGCACTTAGAAAAACGCGGAAAGGGATGTAGGCAAATTCATCTAAAGGCATATAATTGCCTATATCTAGACCTGTATCAAGGAGCTTGAATCTCAGACTGTTTTTATGAACAATGACCTGCTGCCCTTCAACCACATTGAGCTCATAACCTCTGATAAAGTAGGGATTGTAGCCTATACCTCTTACCAAGGTAAAAGGCTGCTGCTGACCAAAGAAATAATTGAAGGATAAACCTGTAACCACATGAAATTTATTGCTGAGCCTTTTGTATTTGTTGGCATTCATGGTGAATTCTGTATCCTGTACATCATCACCTCCAAAAAGGCCATATCTGGTCAGTGCAAGATTCAATAACTGGCCTTCAGTAGCATAGGCAATATTGTCCCTGTTATCATGTCTGTAATTGTAACTTAATAGAAAATATTGTAAACGGTTATCACCATGGATGAAATAATTAGGGTTTTGGGTAAAAACATCCTCATTAATCCAAGTACTGGTGTAACCCAAAGTCACAAAATGAAAATTGTAAAAACTGCCCCGGTAAGTATATCTCAAAAAGGCAGAGGAATTCCTCCTCAAAACTTCTTCATTTTCATTGCGGTAAAAAATCTGTTTGTTATCAGCCGACCTTACAGGGATGGTTCTTTGGGTAAAATAAGTAAACTGGGCTGCCAGTCCGTGTTTTTGATTTTTGTCTATATAGGGTTTACTGTATCCTATCTCTGCTGACCTGACAAATCCAAATTGGCCACCAACTCTCAATTTTTCATTTCTTCCGCCTACATTGTTATGAATTAGCCTGCCACCATAATTCAACCTAGAAAGGTCACGGTTCTGGTTCGTCCACCATTCTGCTAAGTTTCTATCTGCTAAATTTAAAATAATATTGGGGATGATGTACCACCTTTCTGTAACTGCTACCAGCAGTTCTACCTGTTCAGGCCCTGTTATCAGTGGTGTGATTTCTACTGTATTGAAAAGTTGTAGGTTATATATTTTTTTTTGATCAGCTTCGATCATCTGTACCAGTTCTTCCCAATCATAAAAAATACCAGTGCTAAGGTCTATCTCCCGAAGAATAATATTTTTTCTGGTTTTTTCATTTCCAATAATATAAATATTGTTGATGACAACCTTATCAGGGGGTGCCATCGGAACTGAATCATCATCGACTTGTCCCCAACTTTTTTCAGCCAGTGAGCAAAGAATGAATGTGATCAGTATTAGGGCAGTATTTCTAACAATACCGTACAATATTTGAGTTTGGATTTTATTATTGAACTTTATTATAAATATTTATATTCTCAAATAAATGCTCCTCTTTATTGAAAACTTTCATTCGGAAAATAGCAATTCTACCAGTATTGTTTTATCAATATTTGATTTCACCCCTTTTCCCCGCTACATGCAGATATAGCCCAACATGTAGTCAGTATACAAAGGAAGCTATCTTAAAGCATGGAGTTATAAAAGGTGGCTGGCTGGCCATTAAGCGCATTTCCAGTTGTCACCCATGGGGTGGCCATGGACACGATCCTGTTCCTTAATTTTTAGCTGGTTTAAATCCTCTTTTCAAGGCCAAAATTACCAATATTGCACCTCCAATTACCAAAGGGATACTTAAGGCTTGGCCCATATTTAAGGTTAAGCTATCCTCAAATTCCACTTGGTTTTCTTTGAGAAACTCCCAAATAAAACGCATCCCAAATACTGAAATCAAGAACAGCCCCAGAAATAATCCGTCTGGAAGCCTGGACTTGTATTTCCACCACAGGAAATACAGCAATAGGAATATAACGAAATAGCTTGCTGCTTCATATATTTGAGTAGGATACCTTGCGACACCCCTTGTGAAGACTGTGGCAAGATAATGATCACCTCTGTCAGTTAAATTGTAATTGAGGGCAGACTCTGGGTTTTCTGCTAAGTATTTTTGAGAACTTCTGAATCTTGTCAAAACATACTTCACATCAGTTTCAATTGCTGTCCGTAAGTCGGCTTCACTGAAACCACCTTTCTCAATTCGAATATCAATATTAAGGGGAACAATGCCATTTCCAGCAAGCTCGGATGAACGGTCTTTCGGTTTGTAAGCATCTACCGAAAGCACCGGTATTCTCATGGTCTCCAGGATTTCTTCCGTATCTCTTGCAAATACAAAACCACTGTCACTTCCCGTTGGTTTTCCTCCAATTTCGGAATTCATCAGATTGCCGATTCTTATCAATGCTCCAGTCATGGCCACGACAATGACAATCCGGTCAACTACCCACAAATAACTTTGTGAAGGAATCTTTCTGGCATACAAGTAAAGTGCAATTAAAATTGCGATGGCTGCACCATGACTGGCCAAACCACCTTCCCAGACCTTTAATATATCTATGGGATTGCTGAGATACTTTTCTGGTTCATAAAAAAGAACATGTCCTAACCTTGCTCCGATTATGGTGGACAAAACCATATAGATGGTCAACCTGTCTACAAGTGTTTCATCTTCCCCTTCTTTTCTGTAAATGAAAAACATGATTTGCTGGGAAATTATAAAACCCATAGCAAATAGTAGACTATACCATCTTAATCTTTCAAAACTCGGGAAAACCGCCGGATTGGGGCTCCAAACTACATAGCTTAAAATAATATCTATCGTATTCATTTTATTTCCTTTTTCCAAAGGATGTGAAATTAGCCTTTTTTAATAAGTATCCAATTCTTTTAACTCTTCTTCGTAGGATCCTGATAAAATTGGGAACCTGTACCATGTTTTCGGATCCACATTAAACTCATCCAAGTGAAAGGATGGCGCCAGCCTTTCTCTTTTCCACTGGTTTCTTGACCAAAGCGTGAAAAATTTCCTGATATGATTTTTCAGTTCCTCTGAATGAATGTCCAATTCCTCTTTTAGAATAAGAAAGACATCTACAGGGGACCTTCTGTCTCTTATGGCCAATCGTTCAATTTCTACAATAATTGCATAAGGCATTAGATCTGATTCGTCAGTCTGTTGGTTTTCAAGTGGTCTTAATTCAGCAGTAGGCTGAAGCTTGTTAACCTGTGCTAGTCCCGGATAGGACAAATGAAATTCTGCCCATTTTAGCCATTGGATAATAAAATATTTATCTACTGCTGCGATAGGGGAGATGCTTCCGCTAGTGTCCCCGTCCATGGTGGTGTACCCTACATCACCCTCACTTCTATTGGAAGTGCTGAGTAAAAGTGCATTCTTAATATTGGCCAGCATCCAGATAATGGGTGACCTTGCCCTGGCCTGTATATTCTGAAGGGCCAGGTCATCTTCTTTCCAATTCAATTTTCTTCCAAGTGCAGTTTCTACTTTTTTGGTATAACTTTCCACTTCTTCTGCTATTTCCCAGTGCAGGAATTCCGCTCCAATGCTCTCCGCAAGAAGTTTGGCACTTTCGAAAGTGTCTTGAGATGAGTTATTGGATGCTTGATAAGCTGTGGTAAAAATCCGATATATTATTTCTTTTTCCGGTTTATCGCTTGCTGGCTTGAAATCAAGATTGATTTTTTCCAGGAAAGATTCCAATCCAAGTTCTGCAAGTCCTCTTTTGACCATCTCTGAAACCAAGATGGCAATAGTCGAGGAGTCTGCACCCCCACTAAGTGAAAGTACAAAACCTTTACTCCTGCTTTTCCTGAGGTAGTCAAAAAGTGCTAAGGAAGCGGCCTGTACAAATTCTTCATTTTTATTGGCTGAACTGAAAACTGGATATACAATCGTATTTTCCTTTTGATATTCAAAAAACTTTACCTGATAATCCTTAAAAGATAAGAGGGTGTTTTTCAGGATAACTTCTCCATCTCTTGCCACCATGATTTCTCCATCAAATATCATTCTGCCGGTTTCGTTTCCCAAAAGATTTACGTAAATATAGGTGACATCAAATAAGGTGGAACTCTCTTTTACCAATTCCTCTCTTTCAAGCGTTTTTCCCATGGCAAAATGGCTTGCGCTGGGGTTGAAAATTATATCTACTTTCCTTTCTTTTAATCGATAACCTGGTCTTATTGGCCCCCTCCAGGCATCCTCACAGATTTCAAAACCGTATTTTATCCCATTTTTGTCAAAAACAAGATCTCCTAAGGGAATTTGAGTCCCAAAAAAATCAAAAGAAATTACTTGGCCATGTTCCCAAGGAGTAAACCATCTGAATTCATAATGTACCCCGTCAATTGCAAGATATTGTTTGGCCACAAAAGCTTTGAGTTCGGAATTTTCTATAATTGCCATGCAATTGTAGACTTTTTCCTGAACCCTTACCGGAATACCAACAGCAACAGTTATATCTTGGCAATGGGGGATGATTTTTGCCAACTGTTTTATTGCTTTCTGAGGATACCAGTAGCTTAAGAAAAGATCTTCAGAACCATAACCTGTTATACAAAGTTCTGGAAGACAAAGGAAATCCGCGCCATTTTTCTTGGCTTCATCAATACACGCAAGTATTCTGGAAAGATTCCCAGTCCAATCGAGTGGTGTTTGATTGACAGTAGCACAGGAAATTTGAAGTGTGGACATATGTTATCTTAAAGCATCAAAACACTAAATTTAATCGCAGTGTTCTAAGTTTCTAAATTAAGTTTTTCACAGGCATTTTTAGAAGCATCCTGTTCTGCTTTCTTTTTTGTTGACCCTTTTCCTTCGGCAAGTGCTTCTCCATCCACAGTAATCTGAACAAGAAATTCCTTGAACCTTTGGTTTCCTGAAACTGAAATTGTTTTGAAGTCTACATTCTTATTTTCTTTCTGGGACCATTCGATGATTTTACTCTTGAAATTTGATGTAGTGGTGATGATACCATCAACATCGAAATGGATAATAATCCTTTTTAGAATAAATTTTTTGCAAAAATAATAACCTCTGTCCAAGTATACTGCTCCTAGCAGTGCTTCCAGCGTATCGCCAAAAATGGATTTATGGGCATTTAGATTTTTCCCTTTAAACTCTCTTTCTATAACTTTTGAAAGCCCTATTTTGATAGCTATTTGGTTCAAAGCTTCCCTGTTTACCATTCTTGATCTGGTCTCTGTAAGGAAGCCCTCATCCCTATACGGGAATTTGATAAATAAAAATTCTGCAACTACAGCTCCTAAGATAGCATCTCCCAAATACTCCAATCGTTCATTTGAAATTTTTAGGCCATTGATGGATTCATCAGCTATCGATGCATGTTTTATGGCGAGTTTATAGAGTGATAAATTAAAAGGCTTACTTCCTACCATGTGTTTAATGGCGGCAGCAAGCCTTTTTTCTGATTGGTTGTAAAATACGGACTGTATCCTCAGTAATCTGGAAAGTCTCAATTTACTCGCTCATTTTTTTGAAAATGACAGAGGCATTATGTCCGCCAAATCCAAAAGTATTACTTAATGCAGCATTTATTTCCCTTTTCTGGGCTTTATTGAAAGTCAGATTCAACCTGCTGTCAAACTCCTCGTCATCTGTAAAGTGATTGATGGTAGGTGGAATAAGACTGTTGTTGATCGCCAAAATAGATGCGATTGCTTCAATGGCACCGGCTGCACCTAAAAGATGTCCTGTCATTGATTTTGTACTGCTTATGTTCATATGATAAGCATGCTCTCCAAATACTTTTTGAATGGCCCTGATCTCACTGATATCTCCCAAAGGAGTTGATGTGCCATGTACATTGATGTAGCCAATATCCTCTGGCTTCATCCCTGCATCTTCAAGTGCATTTAGCATTACATTGCCAGCCCCTTCTCCGTCGGGATGTGGGGCTGTAAGGTGATAAGCATCAGCGGACATTCCGCCGCCTACCATTTCAGCATATATTTTTGCCCCTCTGGCTTTGGCATGCTCGTATTCTTCTAGAATCAAGCAACCTGCCCCTTCTCCAAGAACAAATCCATCTCTTTCTTTATCAAAAGGTCTGGATGCTGTTTGAGGAGAATCGTTTCTTTGAGATAATGCCTTCAAGGCATTGAATCCGCCGACACCTGCTTCAGTCACTGTAGCTTCTGTACCTCCGGTTACGAAAACGTCCGCTTTGCCAAGTCTGATGTAATTAAATGCATCAATGATGGCATTGGTTCCAGAAGCACAAGCAGATACGGTTACAAAATTTGGACCTTTGAATCCATATTTTATTGAAATGAAACCTGCGCAGATATCTGCGATCATTTTTGGGATAAAAAAAGGATTGAACCTTGGCGTTCCATCTCCTCTGGCGAAGTCAGTAACTTCATCCTGAAAAGAGCGCAATCCTCCAATGCCTGAACCCATGATTACCCCGATTCTATTGAGATTGGACTTTTCCAAATCTAATCCAGAATCAATTATAGCCTGATCGGAGGCAATTAAACCCATCTGGGTGAAAAGATCCATTTTCCTGGCCTCTTTTCTCTCGATAAACTGTTCAACGTCCAAGCCCTTGACTTCACAGGCAAACTGGGTTTTGAATTTCGTGGCGTCGAATCTAGTAATAGGCGCAGCGCCGCTCACCCCATTTACCAAACCGGTCCAGTAATCCTCTACGGTATTGCCAATGGGTGTAAGGGCACCTAGGCCTGTTACTACAACTCTTCTTAAATTCATAAATGAATTTTAAGTGATTATTTATTTTACGTTAGCCTCCAGGTAGCTGATAGCCTGACCAACAGTGCCGATTTGCTCAGCTTGATCATCTGGAATAGAGATGTTGAATTCTTTTTCGAATTCCATGATGAGCTCTACTGTATCCAGAGAGTCAGCACCAAGATCATTAGTGAAGCTAGCCTCAGGAGTAACTTCAGATTCTTCTACGCCTAATTTATCAACGATAATGGCTTTTACTTTTTGTGCAATTTCAGACATTTTTTGATCAGTTTAAATTAAAACACTCCGCAAAGAAATATATTAAATGCCTTTTTGCCAAAAAAATGTCTCAACTAAATTCAAGATATGCCCTTTAGCGGTGTTACTTATAGGAATATTTCTAAATTTGTCTTTCAATAATTCTTCCTTTAGATGAAGAAAACCAAATTATTTGTTGAACATCAATATGATTTTGAACTCCTGGGACTGGTCTCTCCCGTTAAGGATTATAAAATGGCCTGGGTCATCAATCATTCCCTTGGACTAAGGCTGGTGAGAACAGATGATTTTGAACCAGAATTTATTAATCAGTCTCAATTGAAAATTTCCCAATACATGGAACAAAAGGAACATGGTTACATTCAATTGCTACAAAACAGGTCGTTTAAGGAAAACGCTCAGACGCGTTACCTCATTCCCGAATTGCGTGTCGTTGACTACTTTCTGCTGTTACAGGACCTCACCTTTCAATTGGATTTAAATATGTATATTGAGCGCCTATCTGAGGTAAGATATATTCAGAATATTGTCAAACTTGATGTTTCCAAATTGAAATCAAAAGAAAATCTTCTAACCTATTAATCCCAATTAATCAATGAGTATTGCACTTTACAACAAAACAAAAATTTTAGCAACAATAGGCCCCGCCTCCAACAATTATGATACTTTAAACAGTTTGGCAAATGCCGGAGCCAATGTATTTAGGCTTAATTTTTCTCATGGGAATCATGAAGGCCATGCAGAAGTAATCAAAATGATCAGGCAGATAAACAAAGAAACTGGTTTGAATATCGGGATTCTCCAAGATTTGCAAGGCCCAAAAATCAGGGTAGGCGAAATGGAAAATGGAGGAGTTGAGATTCAACCTGGACAGAAAATCACCATTACCAATGAGCCTGTGATAGGTACAGCAGAATTGGTGAGCACTGTTTATAAAAATCTTCCCAATGATGTACAGGGAGGAGACAGGATATTGATAGATGATGGAAATATAGAACTTGCAGTTAATAATACGGATGGAAAAAATGTCCGATGTGTTGTAATCCATGGGGGTATTTTGAAATCCAGAAAAGGAATTAATCTTCCCAATACCAAAGTATCTGCCCCTTCCTTGACTGAAAAAGACCTTAAAGACCTTGAATTTGGGCTTGAAAATGATGTGGATTGGATAGCCCTGTCCTTTGTCAGATCAGAAGATGATATCAAAGATCTCAGGGAGAGGATTGAGAAAGCAGGAAGAGATTGTAAAATCGTAGCCAAAATAGAAAAGCCTGAAGCCCTGAAAAATATTGATGCCATCATAGAAGCTACCGATGCCATCATGGTTGCCCGAGGGGACCTGGGGGTTGAAGTGCCAATGGAAACAGTACCCTTGTGGCAAAAACAGATGGTTACCAAATGTAAGTTGGCAAGCAAACCTGTCATTATTGCCACTCAAATGCTTGAAAGTATGACTTCACATCCAAGACCTACACGGGCAGAGACCAATGATGTCGCCACTGCGGTTTTGGATGGAGCTGATGCGGTGATGCTTTCAGCAGAAACTGCCTCTGGACAATTCCCGGTTACCTCCGTAAAAGCTATGAGCAGTATTATCAGTTACATTGAAAATAATCATGATGTTTTCCATCATCTTTATAAGATTCCAGAAGATGACCCCAACTTTTATAGCAAAAATCTAACATTGATGGCGGCAAGGCTTTCCAGGAATGTTAAAGCAAAAGCACTGATAGGCATAACGAGCTCTGGAATGACTGCATTGAGACTGGCTTCATTTAGGCCTTTAGCCAATCTTTTGGTATTTACCAGAAATAAAAAACTCATTACCCAAATGAGTTTGATTTGGGGAGTAAGGGCATATCATTATGAAAGCAATATCTCTACAGATGCTACATTTATGGACATACAAAATCAACTGAAAAAAGATGGGTATGTCAAAACAGGAGATTTCATCATCAATACGGCAAGTATGCCGCTTAAAGCAAAGGGTAAAACCAATATGCTGAAAATTCATCAAGTGGAATAGATAGAAAAGTTACCCCTTAGGAAAAGCCAGATGTCAATTTGGCTTTTCCTTTTTTTCAGTTCAGCATATTCACCCTACGGTTTAGCCCTAAAATCATTCATTTCACGGGATTTATGATATCCTTTTTTACAGACGACAGTTTATAATGCGTAACTAAAAACTGATCAACTATGAAAAGAATGATGAATTTACTCCTTGCAGGAGCTTTGTTTTTTGCAGTACTGAGCTGTAATGACGATCCGCAACCCCAAATGCCTGCACCTACTTTGGTTGAAGCGGCCAGTGCAGCTGGTTTGACCACCTTGCTTTCAGCAGTAGAAGCTGTCCCTGGCTTGGCTCCTGCACTGCTTAATGCAGAAGCCATCACGGTATTTGCTCCCACCAACGAGGCATTCGCAGCGGCATTAGCAGCATTCGGTGCTTCCAGCCTTCCTGAATTGGTAGATGCTATAGGAGGCCCTGAGAATTTGGAAACAGTTCTCGGTTTTCACGTAGTTCCTACTGTAGCTTTTTCAAGTAGCCTGAATGCAACCAATACTGTTCCTACGCTATCAGGGCAGTCTTTGACCGTAAACCGTTCCGGAAACACGGTAACAGTAGTTGATGCTGCTGGCAATACAGCCACAGTAATTGCTGCAGACGTTGAAATTCAAAATGGTGTAGTTCATGTGATTGACAGGGTTCTATTGCCTGAAATAGAGATTCCTGATGCTCCAGCACCAAATTTGGTAGAAGCTGCTCAAGCAGCTGATTTAACTACTTTATTGGCGGCAGTGACTGCGGTAGATGGCTTAGCAGATGCACTTTTAGCAGCGGATGCAATTACTGTATTCGCACCCACAAATGATGCTTTTGGAGCAGCATTAGAGGCCTTCAATGCAGCTAACTTGGATCAGCTAGTAGCAAGAATTGGTGGTTTGGAGAACCTTGAAACTGTTTTAGGTTTTCATGTAGTCCCCGCAGTAGCTTTCTCAGGTGATTTAGCAGCCACTAATACATTCCCAACATTGGGTGGTCAGGAAATTACTGTAACACGTAATGATAGTGGTGTTACGGTAACTGATGCACTGGGTAACACAGCCACGGTAGTAGCAGCAGATGTCGCGATTGAAAATGGTGTGGTTCATGTCATTGATGGTGTTTTATTACCTGAATTGACCATCCCAAATGTAGTTGAAGCTGCCACAGCTGCAGATTTGACAGTGCTTTTGGATGCGGTAACGGCTGCTGATTTAGGACAGGCATTGCTTGATGCTGAAGCTATTACAGTTTTTGCACCTACCAATGATGCTTTTGCCGATCTATTGGGAGCTTTAGAACTTAATTCTTTGGAAGCCTTGATTGAAACACTGGGTGCAGAAGCAGTGACTAAAGTACTTCAATTCCATGTTGTTCCTGCAGTCGCATTTTCCTTTGATCTGGAAGATGGCCCCCAGACTGTTCCGACTCTAGCAGGTGAAAACTTAACGGTAACACGTACTGCTGATGGTGTAACAGTAACAGATGCTGCTGGAAATACTTTTAACGTAGTCGCTGCTGATGTAGCCATTGCTAATGGAGTTGTCCATGTCATAGATGGTGTACTATTGCCGACTCTTGATTGAAACTAATACTATCCAAAAACCCAGGAGATTAATCTCCTGGGTTTGTTTTATTTTGGCGTATCTTTCAAAAAAATACAGATTTCTCTTCCTATGTTCAATCACAAATTCAGGTTTGGATTCCCTGGGATTCTAGCCATATATTCCTTTTTCAATATCCTTTTATTGGATGGTGATAGGCTATATCAGGTTGAGCTTCCATTGGATGCTGCCTTTATTTTGATTGCGTTTATATGCTACGCTGTTTGGTTTTCCAATGCCTGGATTGAAAAAAAATTAGTTAATCTTTTTAATAAAATCCATCCTTTGATTCTTCAATTTGGGTTTAGCCTTATTGCAGTTACACTGATCAGTTTGTTGGCTGTCTCAGTGACCGGTGCCGTATTGGGTGGACCTTTTTCCTATTCTTCTCAAAATTTTCTCTTGACAAGTGCCTTTGGATTCCGGATCAATTTATTTCTCAACACATTGAATGCTATATTTTTCTTTTTCAAAAAGTTTAAGTTAAAAGAAATTGAGACAGAAAGGCTCAAAACATTGAATGCAAATGCTAAGTTGAAAACCATTAACAATCAGATCAATCCTCACTTTTTCTTTAATAATCTGAGTGCATTGTCCAATTTGATGCATCAGGACATCGCAATGGCAGATCGGTATTTGCTCAAACTTTCTAATATTTACAGGTATATTTTAAAAAATAACGCCCTGGAATTAATCCCAATAGAAGAAGAATTGGATTTCCTTGATGACTATATAGATCTTTTGTCTATGAGATTTCAGGATGCATTGCTTTTCAAAAAAGAAATCGATCAAAATTTATTAAACCGTAGTATCCCCCCAGCTGTACTGCAGCTGTTGGTTGAGAACGTGGTAAAACATAATTTTTTTACCGCCAAAGATCCCATGGAAGTTTTGATAAAAGTTGAGGATGAAAAGTGTGTAATTAAAAACAAAATGCAGCTTAGAGAGGATAAAAGTTATTCCTCCGGCATAGGACTTCAAAACATTATAGACCGTTATAAGTTCTTAGGTAGGGAAATAGAAGTCAGCAAACTAACTGACCACTTTCAGGTAACTTTACCTTTGATTCAAGATGATAAAAATTCTGATAGTAGAAGACGAGCCGTTAACATTTCAAAGAATTAAAAACCTTGTAGAAGAACTAAGGCCGGATTGGGAGATTTTAATGCATGTTGAGACGGTAAAAGAGCTAAATAAAGCTTTATTGGATGATTTGGACTTCGACCTCTTGCTTTGTGACATCCATCTGGCAGATGGATTGAGTTTTTCAGCCTTGAAGGACAAATCAATTTATCAACCTATTATTTTTATTACTGCCTTTGATCAATATGCCCTGAGTTCATTTGATCATAATTGTGTAGATTATGTTTTAAAACCTATTGATAAGGAAAGATTAGAGAAGGCTTTCCAAAAAACCGAAAAGTTTATTTCTAAGGAATCAAAGGTGTCTTTATCACAGGGATTTATTGATCAGCTTATCCAGGATTATTCTCCTAGAAAGTACAAAAAACGTTTTTTAGCCAAATCTGGCAATAAATTAAAATTTGTTTCTTCAGAGGATATTGCTTGTTTTTATATTGAAAATGGACTTACTTACCTAGAAGAAAGCAATTCAAATAGGAAATATATTGTTGACTTTTCTTTGAATGAATTGGAAAGTGCTTTGCTCGATCCAATGACTTTTTATAGGATTAATCGCTCTATGATTATTAATATTGAACATTTGATTGAAATGAAACCCTATTTGAACGGAAGGCTGTTATTGAATATGTGTCTGAATGGACAGCGTGAAATTATTGTGGCAAGAGAACGAGTAAACGAATTCAAAAATTGGATCAATCAATAATTATGAAAGGTGTTTTTATAATCATGGTTTTCCTGGGGATCACCTACCAGGCAATGGGACAAGTCTTCATACCTGAAGTACAGGATACTGTCCAAAGATCAATTGTTGTTTTGGAAAAGCGCGTTTTTGAAATAGAAAACAACCTTTACCAATCCCAAAAGCAACTAAAAACAGGAATATTCATTGCAACGGTAGGATACACCGTGACAATAATTGGAGGTCAGTTACTTGGAACCCAGCCCACTTTAGGGGAGACTTTACTGTATGTCGGTGGGGGTATAGGAATTGCCGGAACAATTGTTTTGGTCAAAGGATTTAATAAAATAAGTCTAGGGCCACCAAGGAAGGTTTATTGATCTGGACCTTTTGGACTAACCATGATCACACTTTCTTTGTCCACCATTACACTGCCTGGGGCTGAGCCTTTAATCTTCCTTACAAATTTGGAGGGTGTATAAATGACAGGAGCAAGCCTTTCATTTTTATGTTTCGAGTAATAGGCCGCAAGCTCAGCAGCCCTTTCAATCACAGTTTTTGGAAAATTATTTCCAGATCTGAATTTAAGGAGAACATGGGATCCGGAAACATCTTTTGCATGCAGCCAAAGGTCCTCTTTCCAAGCAAATCGCCTCAACATTTCGTCATTGGCTTTCGCTGATTTTCCAACCAAAATATCGAAACCTTCAACTTCAAATTTTTTGAAAGGGACCTGTTCTTCTTTTTCTTTTTGTCTATGGGCCAATTGACTCGTTTTGACAAATTCTTTAAGCTGACGAAAATTTTGAATATTCACTAAATCAATCAAGAGCCCCTCTGTTTCTGTCAACAGCTTTTCCTTGTCTTCTACGTTTTCTTCCAGCTGGTCAATTTCCCTTTTTCTGTTTTTTGATTTTCTGTAAAGGTTTTCGGCAAATTTTTGTGGACTTAAGCCACGCTTTATTTCAAAACGCTCTTCCTTCTGAGTATAAAAATTAAATAATACAGTTTGTTCTGTTCCAGCTGGAATAGCATGCAGATTGGCCATAATTACATCTGCAATTTGAGAAGGGGGACTTTCAGTTTTCAACGCTAACAGCCTTCCTTTGGTTTTTTGGAGATAGGCTTGTGTTCTTTTTTTCTGGTCTTCAAGATTTTTGATCCAAAAGTTTTTTTCTTTTTCAAAAGCCTGAATGACCACTTTATAGCGGAATATTTCATTGCATGCCGCAATTGGATCGTTGGATTCAAAAATAGCTTGCTGAGTAGGCAGAAGGGAAAGAAAATAATCATGAGATGACTTGATGATGTAATAATGCGGACTCTGAAGCATATCCATTAGTTCTTTCATTAACTCCCAGCGCTGGTGCAGATCTGCCTCTAAATAGCCTTTGTCTTTCAACCACTCTCTTGGAATTTTGCCAAGGGTCGGAAGGAATTTGGAGGCGTTTCCTTCCAATCTTGAAAATTCTTCAAAGTCAGTTGAGAGCGCTCTGTCAATTTCTCCAATAGCAAGTTTTCTGTCGTCTTTTAATTCATTTCGGAATAAAATGGCAGGAGTAACAGCATCTCTTGGAAAAAAAAGAACATTGCTTCTGGTGCCATGTAATTTAAAAACCAAGCAATCTCCGGACGAGAAGTTGACCCTGAATGCCCTTTCATTTAGAAATGTTTGGATACTGAATATCTTCTGACCGATGATTTCAGGAAACAGTGCCACTGTATTTTTTTTACTTCTCTTAAAATCAGTAGGAAAAGCAATACAGGAAATAACGGGAAGCAGATTCGCCCTGATATAACATTGTTCATCAATATGGGAACAGCCAATGACCAATTCGTCCTTGTTTTGAGAAAAACAGGTCACAACCTCCATGCCCTTGAATTTTTTATCAAGCTCGGGGCATAAGAATTTAAGAAAATGGAAATTGAAATGCATCAGGAAATATCAATCTTCAGTCCATCAAAAGCAAGTCTGACATGCTCTGGTAGTATTGCTTCTATGTCCCTATGATTCCCTAATTTGTGACTGATATGTGTGAAATATGCTTTTTCCGGTTGTATAACTTTTACCATTTCCAAGGCCTCATCCAATGTGAGGTGCGAAATGTGATGGGTTTTTTGTAAAGCATTCAACACCAGCGTTTTTGTACCTTTTATTTTTTCAATCTCTTCTTTTTCAATGTATTTGGCATCCGTGATATAAGTAAAATCTTTGATTCTAAAACCAAACACAGGGAGCCTGTAGTGCATTACCTGCACAGGTATGATCGGGATATCTTCGGCAAAGAAGGGCGCGTTAATGATTTCATGTGGAATTACTGAAGGCACTCCGGGATATTTTACTTCTTCGAAAATGTATGCAAACTCTTTCTTGATCTGATTGAGAACTTTTTTTGTTCCATAAATTGGCATGTCTTTTTTTTGGGAAAAGTTAAAAGGACGAATATCATCCAATCCAGCAGTATGATCCTTGTGTTCGTGAGTAAACAACACGGCATCCAATTGGTGTATCTTCTCCCTCAGCATTTGGCTACGGAAATCCGGGCCGGTATCCACTACTATGCTTTTTCCATTTACCTGAATATGAATGGCACTCCTGGTTCTCTTATCTCTGAAATCCAGGGAACTGCATACCGGACAATCACAGCCTATTACCGGCACCCCCTGAGATGTTCCTGTACCTAAAAATGTTACTTTCAAAGCTTAAGTTCTGTTTGCTGAAGTTCAGTAATTAAATCCTGTAATTTTTTCTCTTTAAAGTTTTTTGAATTGAATTCCAATTCCTTGATGATATCGATTAATGTATTGATTTTCCCTTCCAAAGTGTAGTATTTATTGATTATAACGACTTTGTTTTCTTTTAAAATACAATACCCAGATTTGAAATTTCCCTTTTCATACCGTAAAATATACTCTGAAGCGGCAAAAATGTTTTCAAGCTTATCAAGGAAGTTTTTAGTATACTTAATACCCATAGGAATGGATTTTAGGAAAGGTGTTTTTTAACAGTAGCCAATAAGTGGTCATAATCCAATGGCTTTTGGACATAATCATTTAGGCCTGCTTTTTTAAAGTCATCCATTGTATAATTTTTATAATTACCTGTTATGGCAACAATGGGAATGCTTGCCTTTTTTTGGTCTTCCAATGCACGTATAGCTTTAGTACACTCAATTCCATCCATTAAAGGCATATTTATATCCATAAGAATAAGATCAAAATCTTCCTTGGACAGTTTTTCTAATACCTGCTTTCCATTTTTGACAGCGGTGATTTGATAATTCTCAAACATCAAGACATTTTTGGTTAGATTGATAATAACTGAGCTGTCTTCAGCTACCAACACTTTTCTCACTTTGGTCATGGATTAAGGAATTCTGATGATTGACAAAGATTTTTAAACTGAACAAATAAGCTTTTCAAATATAGATAATCTTTTAAAGTATTGTTAAAGTTGCCTGATTTTATGTCTTGTTCAAACTTCTGAGTGAAATTATACATGGACATCGCGCCGAGCGTTCCTGAATTTCCTTTAATGATATGAAGTTTGGTCCCAATTTCAGGAAAATCTCCATATTTGATCAGGTATTCTACTTGATCTAAGAGTTTTTCAGTCTCCTCAATAAAATCGTTGTATACCAAACGGATATTTTCTTTTGAATTGAATTTCAATAATTTGATCAAAACTGATCGGTCCATTACTTCATTGGTACCCTTGCTCTGATTAGCTTGTTCTGATCCGGGTAACATTAATCTGTGCAAGGATTCTAAAAGTTGTTTAGGTTTAACGGGCTTAGAAATAAATTCATCAAAACCAGCAGAAAGAAAATAATCTCTGTCCTGAATTTCGGCAAATGCTGAAACTGCCACAATAGGTGCCTTGGTTAATTTTTCCTGTTTTATAATTTTCAAGGTATTGATGCCGTCAAGTTGTGGCATTTGTATATCCAACAAAACCAGATCGTAATGGTTCTCCTTTATTTTTTGAAGCACAGCGTAACCGTTTTCTGCTATATCGTACGCGTAGATTTGGCCAATGATGTTTTGAAAAACTCTTCTATTCAGTGCATTATCATCAGCTATCAGTACCTTTTTGTTTTTCATCAGGTTTTATTGATAATTTTGGCAATCGATTCAACGTTTTGCCAATCCATTTTGCATAAAAGTAATAAATATCTTGTTGTTGTGCTTGGTCCTACTGCTGTGGGAAAAACAGCCTTGTGCCTAAAATTAGCCAAAAAATTTGAGACTGAAATTATATCAGCAGATAGCAGGCAATTTTACCGGGAAACAGAAATAGGTACAGCCAAACCATCATTTGATGAGCTTCAGGAGGTCAAACATCATTTTGTCGGACATAAGTCAATTTGGGAAAACTATGATGTTAAAACTTTTGAAAACGACACCCTTTCTCTGCTTGAAAGTATTTTTAAAAAAAAGGATTTGGTGATTTTGACCGGAGGATCGGGTCTCTTCATTGATGTAGTTTGCAGTGGCTTGGATGAAATTCCGGATGTTGATCCGCTTATCAGAAAAGAACTAATTGAAAGCTTTGAAAAAAATGGTATCGAATCCCTTCAAAAAGAATTGGAGTCGTTTGATCCTGAATATTTCAAAATTGTAGATTTGAACAATCCGCAAAGATTGATGCGGGCCCTTGAGGTTTGCAGGGGTACTGGTAAAGCCTATAGCTCATTCAGAAAAAAAACCAAAAAGGAAAGGCCTTTTGAAATAATCAAGATTGGATTGTATAGAGAAAGGGAGGAACTCTACAAGATGATAGATCTCAGAATGGACATTATGATCGAACAGGGACTTTTTGCGGAGGCCTCTCAATTGTTTGAATACCACCACTTAAATGCCTTACATACAGTTGGTTATACGGAGATTTTTGGATATTTGAAAGGGGAATATAACAAGGAGGAGGCTGTAAGATTGTTGAAAAGGAACTCAAGAAGGTATGCCAAGAGACAGATGACCTGGTTTCGGAAAGATCCCGAAGTCAGCTGGTTTCAGCCCAATCAGGAAAATGAAATCATCAAGCATGTTAGTCAGCGAATCAAACCCATTGAATAGCAAAAATTCAGAAAGGTTGATGTCCCATGATTTTTGCAACAAAACTATATGGTTTTCTCGCGATGAGTTGGTTGTATTGCGATTTGATCAATTTTATCTGTTGATAGGGCTTCCTTACTTTTTGATGAAATTCCTCTTCTTGACTTTCTGTAATGCTAATTTTGGCAAGTTGGAATTTTTCTGAAAGTTTTTGGGTATCGGAAGGCATCTCATTAATACTGATATCGGTCAAGGTCTTGATACCTTCGGACATTAGCAATTGAAGCTCCTGAATTTGAGACTTTTTGGATTTGAGAGAATTATGAACGGCCATTATAAATAAAATAATGGCCGCAGACATAGTCAAAATTATAGGTATGAACCCCATGTTCTATATGCTTAATATTTCAATTAATTTCAAATGATCTTCTTTGAGATGCTTTGGTTTACTGATACAATCTTTGAATGCAGTATACACTACTTCACCATTGACTACTCCCGCCATGCAGTTAGATTCGCCTTTGATCAGACCTTCAACTGCGGCCATTCCACACCTGGAAGCCAAAACCCTATCTCTGGCAGTCGGGTTTCCTCCCCTTTGAATATGACCCAAAGTGGTTACTTTGAATTCTTTTTCTGGATCAGCAACCTTTTCCTTTACCTTTTGCATGATATCATTAGCTCCTCCTTCTTCATCACCCTCAGCTACAACAATGATCGAAGAACTTTTGGTTTTACGAAGATTTTTTAGGGATTTGACGACACTTCTCAAATCTGTTTCCGTTTCAGGGATCATGACAAATTCCGCACCTCCCCCAATGCCACATTCCAATGCAATATAGCCAGAATCTCTGCCCATTACTTCTATAAAGAAAATGCGATCATGGGCAGCGGCGGTATCCCGTATCTTATCAATGGCCTCTAAAGCAGTGTTTACAGCTGTATCAAAGCCAATGGTATAGTCTGTACCAAAAATATCATTATCAATAGTTCCGGGACATCCAATGGTTGGTATTCCAAATTCTTCGTAGAATACTTTGGCACCTGTAAAAGTCCCATCTCCCCCAATCGCCACTATGCCTTCAATTCCTAATTTTTGAAGCTGATCAAAAGCTTTTTTTCGTCCTTCGGGTGTTCTGAATTCATCACTTCTTGCAGATTTCAATATTGTCCCACCTCTTTGGATGATATTACTCACAGAGTGGGATTGCATTTTCTTAATATTCCCATTGATCATGCCATCATAACCATAGGAAATACCATATACTTCAATACCTTTAAAAATTGCGGTCCTTACGACCGCCCTGATACATGCATTCATTCCTGGAGAATCTCCGCCAGAAGTAAAAACTGCTATTTTCTTCATGGATCAATAGGTTTGTTATGGCGTAAAAATACTCAAAAAGACATCTAAAAATAAGAAACCTATAAATCTTTTAAATGTTATAAAATTACAAGCATTCACAAAAAAGTATTGGCCATCCTTTTTCTCCAAATCCTAAATGGCAGGATGGCCAATAAGTATTTAGGTACTGGCAGCTACTTTGTCTCCCAATAGGGCCACATTATCCACCAAGATTTCAGTAATAAATTTTTTCACCCCATCCTTATCTGTATAACTCCTGTTGGTCAACTTGCCATCTACAGCTATTTCAGATCCTTTATCCGTATATTTTTCGATAATTTCTGCTGATTTTCCCCAGGCAACCAACAAATGCCAAGTGGTTTCTTCCACTTTTTCTCCTTTTTGGTTTTTGTAATAATCGTTTGTGGCCAGACTTAATGAGGCTTTGATTTTCCCGTCATCAAACCTTTTAATTTCTGCTTTGGCACCCAATCTCCCGATCAGCGTGACCCTGTTTCTAATACTGCTCATTGAATGATTGTTTTTAGTTAAAAGATATTTTTAAAAAGCTGATTAAAAATGCAGCTGAGTCAAAGATCAAAAAAAGTCTATAAAACAATTTTAAAATATTCGGATATATTCGATTATAATCGATTAATCCTCAATTAAGACAGTTAAAAGAAAATACATATTCTTACTGAAAAATATTCTTTAGCTTATAACCTGAAATCAAATCAATAACTATATCATGCAAAAAATCAATATTTCCATTCTCATTTTCTTTTGTTTGTTATTCCCTGCATTGGCACAGGAGAAAGAAAGAGATAAACCTATTCCTAAAGCAGAAGTGTTCACTTCTAATCAATCTGTAAGGATCAATGGAGTCACGCATAACCTTAAAACCAGAGCGGGAACGATGTTGCTTAAAGATGAAAATAATGAACCCATCGCCCTTCATGGATTTACGGCCTATTTTAAAGAAGACGGACCATCCAAAAGGCCGATAATATTTTCTTTCAATGGTGGACCAGGTTCCTCATCCTATTGGCTGCATATGGGAGTGATGGGTCCCAAAAGAATTGTAGTGAACGATCCAGGATATACTAAGGCGGCTCCTTATGAACTGGTCAACAATGAGTATTCCATATTGGATGTCGCAGATGTAGTCATGATGGACCCAATAGGTACAGGGCTTAGTATGCCTGTAGGCAAATCTGAAGGAAAGGACTTTTGGGGAGTTGACCAAGATATCAGGGCGATAAGTCTATTCATCATGCAATTCCTGAAGGAGTATGACAGATTACAATCTCCAAAGTACCTTCTGGGAGAAAGTTATGGTACCATGAGAAATGCAGGGGTAATGAAGTACCTCTTGGACAAAGGTTATGCCATGAATGGCGTGGTAATGGTTTCTGCCGTTTTCGATATCCGGTCCCTGGCATTCCCAGTACAGGAAAGTACCTCTTATTTGGTACATTTTCCTACCTATGCAACTACAGCCTGGTATCATGACAAATTGCCCAACAAGAATCCCGACCTCGAAGCTTTTGTAGATGAGGTCAGAAAATTTACAGAAGAGGAGTATTTGCCAGCCTTGTTTAAAGGTGGAAGACTTTCTGCTACAGATAAAAAACAAATCGCTCAAAAGATGGAAAAATATGCTGGAGTTTCGGCAAATATCTGGGAGAGATCGAACTTAAGGATGACTGCAAGAGAGTTTTTTAATGAATTAATGAGAGAAGAAGGAATGACTGTTGGCAGACTTGATTCCAGGTTTATTGGAATTAACCCTTTTCCTCAAAATCAATTCGCTATCACTGACCCCCAGAGTGACGCCATTTCTCCAGCATATACAGCAGGCTTTCTGGATTATTTCCATAGAGATTTAGGTGTGAGCAAAGATTTAACTTATAAAACTTCAGCATATGCCGCACCTGGATTTAGGTGGGATTGGTCCCATAAAGGAAATGAGGGATGGGGAAGTATGATTTCTATCAATACTGCCATTGACATGGCAGATGCCATGAACAAAGATCCAAATGTCAAGGTCCTTATTATGAATGGTTATTACGACTTGGCAACTGTTTTCTATGGAGTAGAACATACCATAGATCAAATGAACTTAAGACCTGAAATTAGAGAGAATATTATCATGACCTATTATGAAGCTGGCCATATGATGTATACGCATATGCCTTCATTGATCAAGTTCAAAAAGGATTTGGCCGATTTTATTAATGATACGATGTAAAATCTTTATTTATCCTAAAGAAAAGGCTACACTACTGTAGCCTTTTTTGTTTTATAACATTTTGGTTTTCAAAATTTTAATTTAAATTGTACTGTAATTATGTAAAGAATTATGAAAAATTTTAAACACATATTTTTTGTGGTTGCTCTTTCAATGTTTTTTAATTTTCAGCATCTCTTTGCCCAATCACAAACTCAGTTTGAAGAAATTAATTCCATTTGGAATTCATTTATTGCATCTTGGGAAAAGCTGGATGCAAGTGCATGCGCTTCTTTTTATTGGGAGGATGCAGTGAATGTACCCCCTCAGTTACCGGAAAACTCAGGAAAATATGCCATTGAAGCTTTTTATAAAGATCTTTTTTCTCAGCATCAATCCAGTAAATATATCCATAAAACACATGATTTAGTGACCTATGATGACCATTTGATTGAAACGGGGGAATTTGTTGTAGACTGGCTGACTATAGATGGGAATCAATGGCAATATAAAGCCAGGACTATGGTTTATTGGAAAAAAAATACGGAGGGCTTTTGGAAAATAAAATATTTGATATTTAACGAAGCTCCTTAAATTTTATGAAAAGGATTTTGGGTTTATCGTTCTTTATAGCAATGTGCTTTGATACCTTTTCGCAAACACAAAAACTTGACAGCCTTCAGGCTATTATAAACCAGAACAAACAGGACTCCCTCCATGCCAAAGCACTTGTAAATCTGGGAATCACCTTAGAACGGTCGGATTTGAATCGATCTACTGAAAGCTACTGGGCTGTTTTAAAAATGAAAAATGACCCTGCTTTTGATAAATTCAAAACCAATGCAGCAATCCGATTGGCAGGGAATTATTCAGCAACAGGTAAGCTGGATTCTGTTGATTTTTATTTTGATAAAGCCGAAGCCCTGCTACAATCCAATCTTAATGACCAGAAACTGGCCTATGGGCTTTACAATGGGAAAGGGGTCCATTACAACAGGATCGGAAAATATGATGTTGCACTATCCAATTATCAAAAAGCCATATCACTGGACCATCAAACCATTGGACAAGATAATGTAGCAGGGCTGCATATCAATTTGGCCAATGTATACAGTAGTTTGAATGACCAGAACTCCAGAATGCAATCCGCTTACAAAGCTTTGGAGATTTTTGAAAAAACCCAAAACAAAACAGGCTTGTCTTTCGCTTACAATTTATTGGGAAATATATATTATCATTTAAAAAATTATAATGAATCAGAAAAGAAATTCCTACAATCATTAGAGTATAGGAAGCTCTTGGGGGACAAAAGAGGGGAGGCAGTGGTGATTGGGAATTTGGGCAATATCTATTCGGATATGGGTTCTTTTGAGGAAGCCATTTCTTATTTTTCAAAAGCCAAAGAGATAAATGAATCATTGGGTTTGAATAATCAGGTTGGGGAAAATCTGATCAATTTAGGCAAGAATTATGAAAAGATGGGTGATTATGAATCCTCCTTATCACATTTTCAAGAAGCTCAAAATGTGTTCGAAATAGCGGGGATCAAAACTTATGAAGCCGTTATTCTTGCTGATATGGGTAAAGTTCAAAGATTGCTCTCCAAAGACAAAGAAGCTTATAACAGCTTATTGGCCGCTTCTAAAATTTCTTCAAATGAAAAGGACTACGGGAATGCCGTGACGGCTTATAAAAATCTCAAAGAATACTACCAGGAAAAAGGTGAATATCGGCAAGCATTGGAAGCCCAATCCAAAGAATATGCTTATCGGGACTCCATTGGAATCAGTGCATTGCAGGCACAGCTCAAGGAACTGGAATCAAAGTATGCGCTTGATCTGAAAGAAAATGAAATCAGCCTGCTAAAGACAGAAAAAGAACTGGATAGGGTAGAACTGGACAGGCGAAAAGCGAACCAAAACCTGATTCTTGCTGTCTTTATCTTTTTGATTTTACTGGCAGGTATTTTGGTCAACAAATACCGGATTGTGGGGCGAACCAAGAGACTTTTGGAAGTGGAAAAACTGCGAAATTCCATAGCACGGGACCTTCATGATGACTTGGGAAGTACCCTCTCCAGTATCCACATTCTTTCTCAGATGGCATTGCAAAAAGAGGATCAGGCTAGCAAAAACCTTTTTTCAAAAATCAATACCCAAACAGCTTCTATGATGGATAAGCTAAGTGATATTGTATGGTCAATACATCCCAATAATGATAATTTGGATCAATTACTTAGCAAAATGCAGGAGTTTGCAGCAGAGATCTTAGAACCCAAAGGCATTACTTACCAATTTGATGTAGGAGATGGTGCAGAATATATTAAACTCGATTTGGAGAAAAGAAGAAACCTTTTCTTGATTTTTAAAGAGGCCTTAAACAATGCCGCGAAGTACGCAGACA
Source organism: Cecembia sp. (assembly GCF_007126775.1). Classification (GTDB taxonomy): domain Bacteria; phylum Bacteroidota; class Bacteroidia; order Cytophagales; family Cyclobacteriaceae; genus Cecembia. The sequence goes on from NZ_SLAP01000217.1 coordinate 24,553, forward strand.
GTAAACACCTTGAAATCAAACTAAAGGTGGAAGACCACAAGCTCAATTTGTTGATCAAAGACGATGGTAAGGGCTTCGATCTTCAACAAACAAAAAAAGGCAATGGCCTTTTCAATATGCAGCAAAGAGCGAGTATGATGGGAGGCAGTATGACTATCGAAAGCTATCCACAGATGGGCACCTCCATTCAACTTCGTGCTCCTATCACATGATTGTGGTATTTCCTAACGTATTGATTTTTATGATATTTATGTCAATTGAAATACAATAGAAATAAGGTAGAAATAATGTTGAAATATGCTTCGCGAAATAAAGATGAAAGATGCTTCGCGAAATACGGTTGAAATATAGTGTCCTTATAAATATTGAAATAAATTTCGCTTTTGGAATATTTCAATGTATTTCATTACCCTTGGCTGCGGAAGGCTAAGGGATATTTCTCTGAAAGCTTATTTCAAAATATTTCACCGCAGTTATATTTCTATTTATTTCAAGAAGAGTAATTAGCCATAAATACAGTCCCATTGAAAACCAAGAGTATGTCCATTAAGGTTTTATTATACGAAGACAATGATCTTCTCCGTGAAAGCATCAGCAGCATGGTGTTGTTGAAGGATGGGATGGAATTGTTGGGGGCTTATTCAAATGCCAATAATGTGGAGGAGGAGGTGAGGACATTTCGGCCTGATCTGATATTGATGGATATAGAGATGCCAGGAAGGACGGGGATAGAAGCTACTACTTTGGTAAAGAAGTTGGTTCCGGAGACTTATATACTGATATTGACGGTATTTGATGATTCTGATAATGTACTGAACGCAATCAAAGCAGGTGCTTCAGGATATTTGCTTAAAAAGTACATTGCCAATCGACTTTTTTCAGCTGTTGAGGAAATAATGGAGGGAGGCGCGCCCATGTCACCTGCCGTGGCTAAATTAGTGATTCAGTCCATGCAAAAGCCACAGCAATCTGTAAATTATGGTTTGACAGATCGGGAAAAGGACGTTTTGGTCTCTCTGAGTAAAGGCAATAGTTTCAAATTGATAGCAGCAGATTGCAAAATCAGCATCGATACGGTAAGAACACATATCAAACATATTTATGAAAAACTTCAAGTTCATTCGCAAACCGAAGCCGTTTCTAAGGCGATTAATGAAGGGTTGGTTTAAAAACCTTTGAGTCCGCCGCGGCGGACTCGAAGGTTGAAGAGTAGCAGGCGTTTGAGATTGATTAAAAAAAGATATGAGTTGATACTCTTAGATAACTTGTCCCGGGTATCGGGATTAGGGTATTGGTTGAGACCTGCCAGGTTTTGAAAACCTGCCAGGTCTGGAATATAGAACTGGAGGATATTCATGGATATTAGTTGATATCTTTGATATTGCTTAACGTGCCATATCATGAACAATATCAATCAGTATCCCAATATCCATGAATATCTTTCCTCAAACCCCAGTCTTGTTTCTAAATAGAAGCTTTTACAATGATCAAATTTAAATTATTCGAACCCCATCCACTTTTGGCAACTTTTGTCCAAAGTATTTTTGTGGTGGATCATGTTCTTGATCCTGGCGAAGGGGTAATTGTGGGCCAGTATCCACCAACACCTCAGCATTGTATTTTTTTATACATCAAAGAAAAATTCAAAGCCAAAAAAGTCAATGAATCTGAATATAGGATAAGGTCAAAGGCTGTGGTGGTAGGGCCGCAGGTAACCAGAATGGAATTGACGGTGAGCCATGATTACACAGTTGCTGTTGTTGGTTTCCGGCCAGGAGGTCTTTTTAGATTGCTTGGTATTCCCATGGAAGAAATTTTTGATGATGGTTTTGATGGCTTTGAATTGATGGGTAATGATATCAATGATTTGGTAGAGCGTTGTGCTCAAGTCGAATCATTTGATACAACATGTGAATTCATAGAGAATTACTTGCTTGGGAAATTGAGTAGAGTCAAAGAACTGTTGCCAATCGATGGAGCCCTAAATGAAATGATTCAGTA
>NZ_SLAP01000202.1 GCF_007126775.1 Cecembia sp.
AACCGAACTCACCGCACCGCTTTCAACTAGCATGTACCCGGTCGCAATAGGCTCTAACTTGCTTTTTTTGATAATTGGAGCAGCTTTAACATGTTCACCGATAAGGTTAACCGGATTTCTCCCTGAGATCAGCGATAGAAAAAGTAAAGCATCTGCATTTGCTGAAAATTGAAGGGTATTTCCCGGGAAAATTACAATAGGGATTTTGGGGATAATTGATCTGATTGTGGTGATCAATTCATACACATTGTTCTGGTGGATGAGACTTCCTCCAACAAATATAAAATCAAGATGTAATTGTTCGATTTCTTTTAATTTTTTACCCAAACCTTCATCTACATCATCTGGGTCAATCAGCCAGGCCAGCCCTTTTCTTCCAGACTTCGAAAGGGACTTTAAGCGCTCAGCGACCTTCCTCTTCATGTTGAGTTCCATTGGAGTCCTCTTCATACAATTTCTTCATCAATTGCTCCTGACCATATTTAATTGCTAGAGGAAGAACGATAGCGGAAAGCCTTCCCAAAAATCCAGGTTCCCTCTTTCTGGTGAGTTTTTCGGAAATTTCGTCATCCAAGAGTCCTTCTCTTTCCAATACCTCAAGTACCTTTTCTGTTTTTTTATTTTTTTTGCCACTTAGCAGTCTTACAGCCAAGATCGCCAAAGCGCCTCCTGCCAGTACTACACCTCCAATTTTCACCCAATCTTCGGATTCTTTTTTTGCCAGGGAGAGTTGCATTTCAAGGGTTTGTTCCAACTCTTTTGCTTTCTTTTTTAATGTATCTTCCATGGCTTTAATCTTCTTTTTTACCTCCGAAAATAAACATTTTCAAGAACTTCTGGAACGAGCTGACTATCCCTTGGGCATCTTTAAGGAAGTACATCAGCACAAATACCATCAGGTAGATCAGTCCGACATACAGGAAACCTTTATATGTTGAATACATCAATTCACTAAGGTAAAAAGCCAATGAAAGGCTGGCAAACAAAATCACCATTACAGAGACTGTGGCCATGAGCATCAACAAAAAAATCCTAGCCATAATGCCAGCTACCTGCTCATTGATTTCTTCTTTGACCATTTGCACCCTCACATCAATTAATTGTTTGACGGTCTGGATAATTTCTGAAACATTGAACATAAAAATCCTAAGTTTTGATGAATAACAAGACCAATATACGGTAAAAACCTGGCATCAAAAACTTTCCGGAAGCTCGGGTTCTTGGTTTTCAGTGTAGAATTTAAAAGTCATTACAGCTTCTATTGCTTTTTTAATTGCTTCATTAATCGGCATTTGATCTGCGGTCAATTGAAAATCAATATTGTACAATTTTGAATAGGCTCCACTGCTGGAAGGAACGTCCATATCTTCATTGACTGCTTCGGCAGCTATTTCGAATAATTCTTTTTTCTGTTCTTTGATCTTTTTACAGGTAATTATTTCCTTTTTCCCCTCCCTATTCTTTCTTGCAGAAGACCCAAAAAGCCTGCATATCATGCCACGATTAGTGTAATCAGAACAAAAACCCAAAGAATTGTCTTTGGACATGGATTTATACAGGATACAATAATGATTATCACCTTGCATTTCTAATATTTCCAGGGCTTTATCTGCTTTTCCTTTTTCGTAAAGATCGAATGCGAGCGGTAAGAATTCCAATATCGATGCACTCACTTTGGGGTTGGAACAGCAAAATCCACATCCTGGAATACAGGAAAGATTACTGGCACCTATAAAAGCCCTGATTTCCATATCCAGTTCGTCAAAAATACTTCTGACTTCCTGGGATTTTTCCTGTAGATTCATATTGTCGATATAAAAGCCTGCGAAAGTAAAAAGAGTTCATTATCAAAACAATAGGCCTTGTCAAATACGTGAGAAAATTCTGAATTAGAATTATTCCTAACCTCTGTTCATTTTGCCTCGTTATTATTTTATCTTTACCTGCTTAAAATTAATTTTTAGGCCAGCTTAATTTTCATTAATCCATTCTAGAAATGAGCAGCAGATTTGACAATTTTGAACAAAAAAGAGAAGAAAAAATCAGGAAAGCTTTCAAAGAGAGAGATTGGAACGAGATTAAAAGCACCGATTCGTGGGTGATTTTTAAGGTGATTTCTGAGTTTGTCGAAGGTTTTGAAAAACTAGGGAAAATTGGCCCCTGTGTTTCTGTCTTTGGTTCAGCGAGAACTGCGGAAGACCATCCTTATTATTTGGTGGCAGAGGAAATTTCTGCAAAATTGGTCAGACATGGATATGGTGTGATAACAGGAGGAGGTCCCGGAATCATGGAAGCAGCCAATAAGGGGGCCAATTCTGAAAATGGAAAGTCTGTGGGGTTATGCATTAAATTGCCATTTGAGGCCAAAGGAAATATTTTTATTGATCCTGATAAATTGATCAGCTTTGATTATTTCTTCGTAAGAAAGGTAATGTTTACAAAATATTCTCAAGGTTTTGTAGTATTACCAGGAGGATTTGGCACTCTGGATGAGCTTTTTGAAGCATTGACCCTCATCCAGACCATCAAAATTGGGAGATTTCCTATCGTTTTGGTGGGCAAAGAATTTTGGTCGGGCCTTTTAGATTGGATTAAAAATACCCTGCTTCAACAACATGCTTATATCAACACCGAGGATCTTGATCTTTTTTATGTAGTGGATGATGCCACCGAAGCTGTCAGGGTAATTGATGAATTCTATAGTAAATATTTATTGACTCCAAATTATTAACATTGAGAAGGCACCATCTGATTATTCAATATGGATTGATTATCCTTTTGTTTTCTATGATGATTTTCCTTTGGAATAATCAAAAAATCACTATATCTGACCAAGTTATCGTGGAGTCATCAGAAGGAGAACGGATACAGCTTATGATTCCAGAGGCCAAGGTCAGGTTATTTGATCTGCCTGAGAAAATTTCATTTGCAGGTGAACCCGTACCCTTAAATAAAGCGGATGTCTTCGAACGGTTTGAGCGGGAAATTTATGTGAATGCCTATTGGCAGTCCAATATGATCCTTATGATGAAGCGTTCTGCTAAATTTTTGACGACTATTGAAAAAATTCTTCGAGATCAAAATGTACCTGATGATTTCAAATATTTAGTGGCCGCTGAATCAGGCTTTATGAATGTAGTATCTCCTGCAGGTGCAAGAGGGTTTTGGCAGATAATGCCCGCGACAGCAAAGGAATATGGGCTTGAGGTAAGTTCAGATGTTGATGAGCGCTATCACGTAGAAAAAGCTACCATTGCGGCCTGCAGCTATCTGAAGTCCTCATTTGCTAATTTTGGTAACTGGACTTCTGTAGCAGCCAGTTACAACATGGGTATTTCAGGATTGAAGAGACGAAAGAATGAACAAATGCTTCAAAATTATTACGAGCTTTATTTAAATGATGAAACCAGCAGGTATATCTTTCGTGTGCTGGCATTCAAAGAGATTTTTGAAGATCCTGAGAAATATGGCTTTGAAATGAATAAATCAGAGTTTTACAAAGATCCCTTGTTTAGAGAATTGAAGGTTACACAATCTATACCCAGCTTAGCACAATGGGCCCTGCGCCACAATAGCACTTATAAAGATCTTAAGAATCACAATCCTTGGTTAAGGTCTTCAAAATTGGATGTGAAAAAAGGCAAGGAATACTTTATTAAATTACCAGTTAATTGATAGGGTTATTTTTTATCATTGTTTTTGTCTATTTTTTCAGTACTTTCCTTTAATTTCCTCTCTTTATGAAGAAGATTCTGGTAGTCATTCTTTTTCTTTTTATTCTTGCTCTAATGATTTTTAGAGGATTACCCTTTCTTATAAATACTTATCTGAACCAAAATGCAAACCGGATAGTCTCCAATATGATCACCCGGACCAGCAACTTCGGTGACCATGAAGTGAGTTTTGGGTCCATAGATTTGAATTATAATTACACAGGTACTTTTCTCAAGATAAGCAATATCAAAGTCATACCCACAGATGGGATTGATGACAAAAGAGTTAAGGTGAACCTTTCTGCAGATCAGGTGAATTTAACCGGGTTCAAATGGTTTCCATTTCTTTTCCATAACTCCATCTCAGTTGATTCGGCCACGCTGAATAATGTCAAAATCATTTCTTCAACACCCCCGTTGGATTCATTGAGAAAAGAACCTAGAAGAATAAAGCAAAAAGAATCAAAGGATTATGAGTTGATTGAAGTCAGAACTTTCGAACTCAATGAATTTTCGATTCAGGTCAAAAATAACCTTTATGACTCAGTCCGGATTTCTCTTCGTGACCTCAATGTTCAGGCCTATGATTTTCAACTGACAAAAGAGGATCTTACGGACTCCAAAAGTCTCTTTCATGTTCGCAAAATACATGGAGAAATAACTGAGGCACTATTTCATTTTGACAAATTCAGACAATATGTAGCAGTCAGGGATATCATTCTGGATACGGATAAAAAGAAAATGAACTTTGGATACATGGGACTGCTCAATAAATTGGATAAATATGAATACACTTCGCAATTTAAGGAAAGGCAGGGATGGCTGGAACTGGATAAAGCAGAGATGGAGTTGAGGGGGGTAAACTTTGGAAGTTACTTCAGAAAAGGGATAATTGAAGTTGATACTGTTTTTGCCAATAATTTTCAATTGGAATCATTTGTGGACAAGAGGATTCCGGAAGATAAGATGAAACGGCCTCAGTTGATCCATCAGGTATTTCAGGATCTTCAGCAAGTGATACATATTGAGCATCTATTTCTGGATAATGCCCATATTGGAATAGAAGAAAGGCCTGAAAACGAGTCCCCAAGATCTGGCACTTTGTTTTTCTCAGAACTCAACGCACATATTACTAACGTATCCAATTATCTGGAACGCAGAGGATCAAACCGGATAATTTCAATAGATGCCACTGGCAAACTGATGGGGGAAGGCGAAATAAATGCCAAGATTAATTTTGACCTGGAAGACCCCGAAGGTAAATTTACCTTGAAGGGGACCTTGGGAAAAATGGACCTCACTAAAGTAAATTCCATGATTGGTCCCGAAGCGAAAGCAAGCCTAAAATCCGGGACAGTAGATAGGCTGGATTTCAATATTTTGGCCAATGACTATGAGGGCTCAGGTGAGTTGATTATCAGGTATCAAAATCTTGAAATAGAACTTCTCAATAAGGATTTTGAACAAGATCAGAATTTAATCCGCAAACTCGGGGCTTTCATTGCCAATAAAGTGATCATCAAATCCAATAACCCAAACAAAAGAGGTGATTTGCAGAAAGGAAGTGTATATTTCATCAGAGAACCACATAAATCCATGTTCAATTATTGGTGGCAACTGATTTTTTCAGGATTGAAATCGACTTTGTCCGGCGAGTCTGTGGAAGAAATGAGGCAAAAAGAAATCGATAAAAGATCAGGAAATACCGGTTCGAAGAAATCAATCTCGGCTTCATCCGAAAAAGAGGAAGCCGATAAAAAGGGACTTACAGGAAAAGAGAAGAGACAGGCAAGGCGAGAAAAGCGGGAATCCAATTAAATTTTTATAATTCAAAACTTTGTTCAGTGACAGGGGTTTTAACCTTTGGTCTTAAATGGGATTACCCATCAATAATTTGTACTTTTGCAAGCTTGAATGAAATGCTGAAATCCTCCATGTCCGAACTCATAGTTGAGAAAAAAGAAGAGTTGATTGAGATATATGGTGCCCGTGAGCACAATCTCAAAAATATAGATATCAATATCCCTAGAAATAAGCTTGTTGTCATTACAGGCCTCAGCGGAAGTGGGAAAAGCTCTCTGGCATTTGATACCATCTATGCAGAAGGACAGCGGAGGTATATGGAGAGCTTTTCTGCCTATGCACGTTCTTTTTTAGGTGGTATGGAAAGGCCGGATGTTGACAAAATAAACGGGCTTTCACCTGTAATCTCTATTGAGCAGAAAACTACCTCAAAGAATCCCCGGTCTACAGTAGGCACAGTTACTGAGATATATGATTTTATGCGTTTGCTTTTTGCCAGGGCCGGGGAGGCATATTCCTACATCACTGGTCATAAAATGATTCGGCAAACAGAGGATCAGATTATCGAACAATTGTTCGATAAGTTCAGAGGAGAAAAATTGTACATCTTAGCCCCTATTGTAAAAGGTCGAAAAGGACATTACCGGGAGCTTTTTGAGCAAATACGAAAAATGGGATTTTCTAAAGTCAGGGTGGATGGAGTGGTGATGGAAGTAGTACCCAAGATGCAGGTTGATCGTTACAAAATCCATGACATTGAAATTGTAGTTGACCGGATCATTGCAGACGAGGAAGACAGGTTTCGGATTACCCAATCCCTGAAAACTGCACTACATCATGGCAAAGGGGTAATTATGCTCCGGGATGAGGAGGGAAATATCCATCATTTTTCAAAATATTTAATGGATCCGAGTACTGGCCTGTCTTACGATGAGCCCGCTCCCAATAATTTTTCTTTTAATAGTCCTTATGGTGCATGTCCTACATGTAATGGATTGGGTCTTATTGAGGAGATTACAAGGGAAAATATTATCCCAGATCCCAGTTTGAGTATCACAAGGGGCGGTATAGCACCATTGGGAGAATACAGGGACATTTGGATTTTCAAAAAAATAGAAGCCATCCTTAAGCACTATAGATGCAGTATCAGTACACCTATAGAAAAGTTGCCCGAGGAAGTCATCCAGGTATTGCTCTATGGAGATAAAATAGAGGTTGCCGTAGACTCTGTCAAATATCCAGGAACGCAGTGGCATACAACCTTCGAAGGAATAGTCAATTTTCTACAAAAGCAGCAGGAGGGCAGCTCGGATAAAATACAGGATTGGGTCAGCGAATTTACTACGACAAAAGTCTGTCCAGATTGTGAAGGTTACCGCCTCAAAAAAGAAGCATTGCATTTTAAAATCGACGGTAGACATATTGGGGAACTTGCCATGATGAATATCAACGGTCTCGGAGACTGGTTTGAAGGTCTTGAGGAAAGGTTGACTGAAAGGCAGCAAGTAATTGGTAGAGAAGTATTAAAAGAAATCAAAAAGCGGATAGGATTTTTATTGGATATTGGTTTAGATTATCTTTCTTTAAACAGGCCTTTGAAAACCTTATCTGGTGGAGAAGCACAAAGGATACGCCTTGCCACTCAAATAGGCACGCAGTTGGTTGGAGTTTTATATATACTCGATGAGCCTAGCATAGGATTACACCAAAGAGACAACGTCAAACTGATCAAAGCTTTACAGGACCTTAGGGATCTCGGCAATTCTGTGCTTGTTGTCGAGCATGATAAGGACATGATGATGGAAGCAGATTACGTGGTGGACATTGGTCCCGGAGCCGGGAGACATGGGGGTCAGATCGTGGCTGCTGGTACACCTCAAGAGATCCTGCTGAAAGGAAGCACTACAGCACAATACCTTTCAGGGAGATTGAAGATCCATATTCCGGAAAAAAGAAGGAAAGGAACTGGTAAATTTTTGGAGTTGAAAGGAGCGATTGGCCATAATTTGAAAAATGTAAACCTTAAGCTTCCTTTGGGTAAGATGATCTGTGTTACCGGGGTCTCAGGGTCTGGAAAAAGTTCCCTGATTCACGAAACGCTATTTCCCTTGCTGAACCGGCATTTTTATCGCTCAAAGAAAGAACCTTTGGGGTATACAGAAATCAAGGGTTTGGAACATTTGGATAAGGTGATTGAAGTGGATCAGTCTCCAATAGGGAGAACACCAAGGTCTAACCCAGCTACTTATACCGGAGTTTTCACAGATATCAGGGCCCTATTTACGGAGCTTCCTGAATCCAAAATTCGAGGCTATAAAGCGGGACGGTTTAGTTTTAACGTGAAAGGTGGAAGATGCGAGGATTGTGAAGGTGCTGGGATGAAATTGATCGAAATGGATTTTCTTCCTGATGTGCATATTCCTTGTGAGACCTGCAAAGGCAAACGCTACAATAGAGAGACATTGGAGGTGCGGTTCAAAGGTAAATCTATTTCTGATGTCTTGGATATGACAGTGGAACAGGCAGTGGAATTTTTTGAAAACCAACCTAAAATCCTGAGGAAAATACGGACTTTAAATGATGTAGGCCTTGGCTATATTACTTTGGGACAACATGCAACTACCCTTTCTGGAGGAGAGGCACAAAGGGTGAAATTGGCAACAGAATTATCGAAGAAGGATACAGGGAAAACTTTCTATATATTGGATGAACCCACTACGGGGCTACATTTTCAAGACATAGAACATTTGTTGGATGTATTGAATAAACTGGTTGAAAAAGGGAATACCGTTTTGATCATTGAACACAATATGGATATCATCAAAACGGCAGACCATATCATAGATATGGGGCCCGAGGGTGGTGACAGAGGAGGTCAGATAATTGTTGAGGGAACTCCGGAAGAGGTAGCAGGCCATCCCTTGAGCCATACTTCCAAATTTTTGAAGATGGAATTGGCTTAGGTTTCTATAGTCTGGATCTACCTATCATTGCAGATATATAGCCCTGCTGTAAAATTCTTAGGAGCAGTTGATATGGCTTGAGTATATTTGATACCAAGCATGAACAGGATTCGGTTATATTGGAGTTTACAGGTATTGGGTTGGGCAGGTTTTGCCTTGATCAATCTGTTTTTTGTATCGCTTGATAGAGGGGTATCTCCAGTTCAAATCGGCGCCTTTACCTCATTAGCGGGTTTTTACCTCCTATCAACGCATACCTTCAGGAAAGTTGTTAAAAAGTATGGGTGGTTGAATTTGAATTTTAGCAGGCTTTTGATGAACACCCTGCTTGCATTGGCTGCGCTGAGTGTTTTAAATACCATTGCTCAAATTTTAATTAATTTGGTATTTGATACTCTGGATCCTGAGGTAGACCTGCGACCTGTGGTCATCTTTGTCAATATCTTTGTGAGTTTTCTTTTTTATGCGCTTTGGGCGATGCTGTACTTCCTTTTTCACTTTTTGGAGAATTATAACCAAAGTTTGAAGTACCAAGCAAAGATCAATGAAA
>NZ_SLAP01000064.1 GCF_007126775.1 Cecembia sp.
CTGGCTGCCTCGGCCTGTCCTTTGATGCCACCGCCGTCTACATTGATATTGATGTCATATGAACCATCTACACCTACTAGTGCAAGGGGTTGTTTTACGACAATCTGATGCAGATCAAATGGGAAGTAAACGTCAATCGATCTGTTGTTAACAGTGATCTCCCCTTTTCCCGGTTTCATGTAGATTCTTGCAACAGATGTCTTTCTTCTACCGATTGTATTGATAATTTCCATGAACTGCTGAGATTAGAATTTGATTTCTTTAGGCTGTTGTGCAGCGTGGGGATGCTCAGCGCCATTGTATACAAAAAGGTTTCTGTATAATTGTCTGCCTAACCTTGTTTTAGGTAGCATTCCTCTAACTGCTTTTTCTACCAAAATAGAAGCAGATTTTTGCTTCAGTAATTTTGGTGTAGAAATGCGCTGACCACCTGGATAGCCAGTATGGCGCACATAGACTTTCTCGTCCATTTTTCTTCCGGTCAATCTGACCTTGTCTGCATTGATGACAATCACGTTGTCTCCGCAGTCCACGTGAGGGGTATAGTAAGGCTTATGCTTACCCCTTAGGATTTTGGCGACCTCACTCGAAAATCTGCCTAAAACCGCAGCCTGGGCATCCACTACCACCCAGTTTTTCTCTACAGTCGCAGCATTCGCTGATTTGGTCTTGTAGCTTAATGTATCCACTGTGTAAATGTTTAATTATTAGCTTGTTAAATATACTTCACCCTCAAAAAGGGACACAAAGATAGAAGTAATTTCTTTTTATTGCAAAAGAAACAATATTATTACCCACATTTTCTAGCAGTTAGCGGTTTTTTTCCAGTTGTTTGACCAATACATCGAAGTCTTTGGGATATGGAGCTACTACTTCTATCCTTTCTACATTTAATCCTTGGAAGCCAATGGCATAGGCATGAAGCGAAACCCGCTGCATGATGGGCAGTTCTTCTGTACCTTTTTTGAGGTTAAATCGCCTTTTTAAGGCAGATAAATAAAGCGGCTTGCCTCCATACATCTCATCCCCGCAGATGGGTGACTTCAAATGGGCCAAATGTACCCTGATTTGATGCAGTCTCCCCGTGATGGGCTTACATTCCACTAAGCTGTAGGAATAATAAGTCCTTAAGGTATTGAAAATGGTCTGTGCAGGCTTGCCTTCTTTGGTTATCTTGGCGATGCCTTTATTGGTCGCATGGATGTTGCGGTCTACAAGAACCTCATTGTACTCGTGTACGCCTTCCACTACTGCATGATAGATTTTGCTGACTTTTCGGTCTTCAAACTGTATCGCTATGTTCCGATAAGCCTCTTGGTGTTTGGCGATAACCAGACATCCGGAAGTCTCCTTGTCCAAACGGTGACACACCTGGGCATCAGGGGTGTATTGTCGGGCAAGTTCCAGAATGTTCTGGGCTTCGTGCCTATCGTCCAATGTCGATAAATAGGGAGGCTTATTGATGACAAGGTAATCCTCGCTTTCAAACAGAATCAGTGTTTCAAAATCTATTTTCTTCATGGAACCCCCTTGCTTCTTCAATAAAGGTGCAAAGGTAGGGAAATGATCGCTCAAAAAAAATCCTTCTTATTTGTATCTGATTTCCACGTTTGCTATACCTGCATCTACCATATTAATTTTTTTGGCAGCCTTTCTGGAAAGATCGATTATCCGACCATCGACAAATGGGCCACGGTCATTTACCCTGACCTTGACTCGTTTTCCATTATCCAAGTTGACGACAGTAACTTTTGTACCAAAAGGAATTGTCCTGTGTGCTGCGGTTAGTTTTCTCTTTTTATAGGTTTCTCCATTTGCTGTTTGCCTACCATGGTATTTATCATGATAATAGGAAGCCTTACCTTTTTGAATGGTCTTTGGAGTGCATGCAAACAAACAGCAGCCACAAAAGAGGGGAATGAGCAAAATTTGCCTAAGGTGTAAATTAAAAAAATTAAACATTTTTTTCTATTGGAAGCTCAAAGCTGAAAATGGAACCCTTCCCTAAGGTACTGCTGACAGAAATTTTACTTTTGTGCCCTTCTAAAATATGCTTGACAATGGCCAAGCCAAGACCTGTCCCTCCTTTTTCCCTGGACCGGCTTTTTTCCACCCTGTAAAACCGTTCAAAAATCCTTTTCAAATCCTCGGGTGGGATTCCCTTCCCATTATCCTTCACCTCTACAGCGATGTGGTTTTTGTGGGTTTTTAGATCAATCTCCACCTCACCGCCATCGTTGTTGTATTTGATGGCATTAGAGATTAGATTTTGGCAGACCCTGAAAATCTTATCTTTATCTGCCCAGGTTTTGTATGATTTTTCTTTATCGTAGAAAAATCTGATCAGCATATCCCTTTTGGAGGCTTTTTGCTCTAATTCCTCAATGACTTCATGAATCAGATCCTTGAGATCAAAACTTTCAAAATGAAATTTGATCACTCCACTTTCCATTTGACTGAGCGTAAGGAGGTCATGTACCAGCTTATCCAAAGCATTTAAACTTTTTGCAGCTCTTTTTAAAAATTTCAAACGTACAGACTTGTCATCTACTGCACCATCCAGTAAAGTGTGTATATAACCTTGGGCAGCAAATATTGGGGTTTTTAATTCATGGGAAATGTCTGCAATAAATTCACGCCTGAAGGCTGCATTTTTTTGAAGGGTCTCAATTTCCCGATTTTTAGATTGCGCATAATTATTAATGGTTTTATTGATTTTACGCAAAGGTGAAATTGAAAGCCGCTCATTTTTTTCCGGAATGGATGTGTAGTCTTTCTTCTGGATCTTTTCAAGTACAGCGTAGATATTGCTTATTTCTTTGAAAACCAGGAACTCCAAGGTGACTTGCATCAAAATATAAGAAACCGAAAATGAAATTCCACCCGCTACCAACAATAAGGCCGGTGTGGCCTCATCGAGTAACAATAAAAATGCTACCGTCAGTGCAGCGATAGCAATAGCCAAAACCAATGAAATTCCACGGGATGTGGTCAGCATATAATTAATTGAGGTCGAACTTATAGCCTACTCCTTTTACAGTAGTGATATAATCATCGCCAATCTTTTCCCTCACTTTTCTGATGTGCACATCCACTGTTCTCGCCAGTACAAAGACATCAGCCCCCCAAATATTCTGCAAAAGATCATCTCTACTAAAAACCATATTAGGGTTTTTAGCTAGGAAATACAACAGTTCAAATTCTTTTTTGGGTAAGGTGATGGTTTTTCCTCCTTTATCGATGGTATAACTCGTTCTATCTATGGTCAGATCTTTGATTTTGATCTGGGTAAATTCCTGCTCTTTTTTGGATTCTCTACGAAATAATGCAGCAATCCGGCTCATTAAAGCTCTTGGTTTGATAGGCTTTGTGATGTAATCATCTGCTCCTACATCAAAAGCTGCAACTTCAGAATATTCTTCTGAGCGGGCTGTAAGAAAAATGATAAAGGTATTTTTCAGCTCTGGTACTTCCCTCAGTTGGCGACAGGTTTCTACACCATCCTGGTTGGGCATCATTATATCCAACAAAATCACATCAGGTAAAAATTTTGAAGCTACTTTTACCGCTTTTATACCATCTTCAGCAGCTGCTACATCATAACCCTCTTTTTTTAAATTATAGCTAAGGAGGTCTACAATATCAGGCTCGTCGTCAACGACCAATACCCTTACTTTTTGTTTATCACTCATTTCCTGTTGAGGAGTAAATGTTATTTAAATGTCACGCTAAGTTAGAAAAAGGCCTCATATAATTTGATTTTTAACAGTTCAGATATCAAAATACAACATAAAGTTTTTATTACCCAGCTCAATGTTACCTGATTATTACTTGATTGTAAATTAATTATTACGCAGGCCCTTGGCTTCAGTAATATCCATGTCGAGAGATCCAACTAAAAGCTTTGCTTTAATTTTTACAGGAATTTTATTCTCATCGTCAGTCACCCATACAGTAACGGGCTGTTCACCTCTAAATAGCTTATTTTTCGGCATTATGGGCGAAAATATGAAAGTTTCCATTTTGCCCAGTTTGGTATCAATAGAAGCTTTGCCCCCGTAGACCAGCCTTAGGTTGTAAATCTCCTTGTCAAAAAAGCCCTTGATGGATACAATATCTCCCTTCTTCAGCTTTTTCAACTCCATTGTACGCAGGAGGTAAAATCCGCTGACAATATCCTGAACATTTGAGGGAATCTTGTAATCTTTGGCATCGATTACCTCTTTGTTTTCTCTGTCATACAGACGGACATGTGCATTTTTATTCCTGTGGTCAAAAGTTACCCGCTCGTGCTTCCTATAGTTGCCCTCTTCAATATGGCGGTAAGATTCATAGGGGATAATTTTGGTCGTATCTAAATAACTTCCCCAGTTATCATTGACTTTGAAAAGTTTAAAAACCCCCAAAGTTTGTCCCAAAACATCAATTTTATAGGTTGGGCGCTCATTTTTTGTCTCTATTTTGGGCTGAATGAGCATTTTGGCCTCAGCCGCATTCAGAAAACCAAAACTCACCCTGAAAGTCAACTCTTCCCCCTGAATGAAAGCCTGATTTTTTTGGGCAAAAATATCCAAACTCATACAGGTGAAAAAAAATGCGACAATTACTGACTTTATTAAGTGATTTTTCATTAAATTAATAGCTGTACTGGAAGCTTTTCAAACTTTATTCCAATATTAGCAAAATATTGAAGAAGCCTGATTTTTGTTTACAAAAAGAAATACGTAAACCTTTTTGTAAGAGTTGGGTCTACTTTAAATAGCATTAATTCAAATCATTCATTTTAGATCTGTATATATAGCATATGAGTGCAAACGCCGAAAAATTAAAAGCCCTGCAGTTGACCATTGATAAACTGGAAAAAACCTACGGTAAGGGTACTGTAATGAAGTTGAGTGACAATAAGGTGCAGGATGTCCCTGCCATTTCTACAGGTTCTCTAGGTCTGGATATGGCTTTGGGAGTAGGTGGAATTCCCAGAGGAAGGGTGATTGAGATTTACGGACCGGAGTCATCCGGTAAAACCACCCTCACTATGCATTGCATAGCTGAAGCACAAAAAGCCGGCGGTTTGGCTGCTTTTATTGATGCAGAGCATGCTTTTGATAAAACTTATGCTGAAAAGTTAGGTATTGATATTGAAAACTTATTAATATCTCAACCTGATAATGGGGAACAGGCACTTGAAATTGCCGAGCATTTGATACGATCAGGAGCGATCGATATTATTGTGATTGACTCTGTGGCAGCTCTGGTGCCCAAAGGTGAATTGGAGGGAGATATGGGCGACAGTAAGATGGGGCTCCAGGCTAGATTGATGTCGCAAGCTTTACGGAAATTGACAGGGGCCATCAACAAAACAGGATGCTCTTGTATTTTTATCAACCAGTTGCGGGAGAAGATAGGAGTGATGTTCGGTAACCCTGAGACCACCACAGGTGGTAATGCATTGAAGTTTTATGCCTCTGTACGATTGGATATCCGGAGAATAGGTCAGATTAAAGAAGGTGCGGACAATGTCTTAGGCAACAGGACCAAAGTAAAAGTGGTCAAAAATAAAGTAGCTCCCCCTTTTAAAGTTGTTGAATTTGATATTATGTACGGACAAGGTATTTCTAAAGTGGGAGAGATCATTGACTTGGGAGTAGAGTTTGAAATCATAAAAAAGGCCGGTTCTTGGTTCTCTTATGAAGGCAATAAACTTGGTCAGGGAAGAGATGCTGTAAAAAACCTATTACTGGACAATCCTGAATTGATGGAAGAACTTGAAATCAAAATCAAAGAAAAAGCAGGATTAGGCAGCGGCGCAAAGGAAGTTCCTGGAGGTGAAGAATAATACTTACAAAAAGATAAACATAAAAAAGGGCGGATATTTCCGCCTTTTTTTATGCTGCTCTAATCGCCTCTACAGGATCTAGTCGGGCAGCTAGGGTAGCAGGAACAATCCCCGATACCACACCTATGGCAGAAGATATGCCGAGACCCAAAACCACATTTTTTAAGGACATTACGAGCTCTAAGGAGCCTAATTGAATAAATGTGATGGCATAGACTATCAAGATGCCGGCTACACCGCCGATCAAACTTAGAAATACTGCTTCAAATAAAAATTGAAATAAAATAAAGTAGTTTTTAGCGCCTAAGGATTTTTGTATCCCAATAATACTGGTCCGCTCTTTGACCGAAACAAACATGATGTTTGCAATACCAAACCCACCCACTAAAATAGAAAAACCACCAATTACCCAACCTGCAGCACTGATTACATCGAAAATGGAACCAATAGTGTTCATGATAAACTCCGATTTGTTCAATGAGAAATTATCTTCCTGTGTAGGCTTCAAGCCTCTTTTTGCACGCAATAGGCCAATCAGCTCATTTTCTAATGCAATTAGCCCCACATCTTCTTCATTTCCTTTGATAGCAATACTGGGTTCAATCCCATTTTGACCTACATAATACAGTTTGGTGAAGCTACCATAAGGAATCATTACTGCCTCATCTTTGGAAGCAATTTCAAAAAGCCCTTCTCCCTCTTCTTCAAACAGTCCAATTACAACGAATTTATTGCCCTTTATTTTGATTTCTTTGCCTATCGCATCCCTCCCAGGGAATAACGTATTGGCAATTTTAACACCAATAAGTGCCACGTTCCTGTTGGCATTGATCTCCAATTCTGTAAAAAAACGGCCTGATTCCAGTGGTATATCATATACATCTTTATAAGTGAAAACTACCCCAGTGAGATTTGTACCTTTATAAGAATTACTTCCAGCCTGAACAGTAGTATTGGCTGAAGCCGAAAAAGTAACCGACTCAGCATTTCTAAGTTTGTCCCTGAGGAAGGTATACTCGCTAAAGTTATTATAGGGTCTTCTGAAATATTTCCACCAAGGATAATCAGGACCGCCTACAAATTGAAATCGGTTTACAGTGACCACATTGCTCCCAAGAAAACTAAAGCTGGATTTGATGTTTTTTTCCAAAGAATCCACCAAGGTAAAAACGGCAATGATGGCAAAAATACCAACTGTCACGCCCAACAAAGATAAAATCGTTCTTGTGAGATTGGATTTCAAGGCTTGCATAGCAAACCTTACACTTTCCCATATCAGTTTGATGTAGATCACGTCTTTTTTGTAAAGTGTTAAAAACTAATTCCCAAGATAAGTAGAATTCGGGATTTTTATTATTAACTTTGCATTTTTTAAAATAAATCTTATTACCAATACGCAAGCAATTACAGATCAAATTATATGAAGTTATCAGACTTTAAACTCGAAGTTCCAAAAAAACTTATTTCTCTCTATCCAACAGACAACCGCGATGAATCGAGGTTAATGGTGGTGCATAGAAAAACCGGTGAAATAGAACATCGTGTATTTAAGGATATCATTGAATATTTTGGTGAAGGAGATGTTTTTGTCATGAATGATACCAAAGTATTTCCTGCCCGATTATATGGAAACAAAGAAAAAACCGGAGCAAAGATTGAGGTTTTTCTTCTTAGAGAATTGAATCCTGAATTGAGGCTTTGGGATGTCTTGGTTGATCCTGCCAGAAAAATCCGTGTAGGGAATAAGCTTTATTTCGGGGACAGTGACCTGGTAGCCGAGGTGATTGACAATACCACATCAAGAGGCAGGACTATTAGGTTTTTGTTTGATGGTTCGGACGAAGAGTTCTATAAAGCCATTGATACCTTGGGTGAAACGCCACTCTTAAAAGAAATCATTGAAAGGAAAATCGAGCCAGAGGACAGAGAGCGTTACCAAACCATTTTTGCCAAAAACGTAGGGGCAGTGGCTGCACCTACAGCAGGATTGCATTTTACCCCCCATCTTTTAAAAAGATTGGAATTGAAAGGTGTAGCAGTTTCTCCGATCACTTTGCATGTAGGATTGGGGACTTTTAGACAGGTGGATGTAGAGGATTTGACCAAACATAAAATGGATTCTGAGAATTATGATATTCCTTCAAAGACCGTGGAATTGGTAAATCAAGCCTTAGATGGCAAAAAAAGGGTTGTTTCTGTAGGAACAACAACCCTGAAAACCATTGAGTCCTCGGTAACGGCAAATGGAAGATTAAAGATGAGCAGTGGCTGGACAGATAAATTCATCATTCCACCATACGAGTTCAAAATAGCCAATGCGCTGATTACGAATTTTCATCTTCCGGAATCCACCTTATTGATGACGGCTTCTGCCTTTGGTGGATATGACCTCGTTATGAAAGCTTATAAAGAAGCAGTGAAAGAAAAATACAGGTTCTTCTCTTATGGAGATGCCATGTTGATACTATAAAATTTATAGGGGGCTCTCGGCCCCTTTTTTTATTCCTGATATTTTCTACAAATTTGATGGGGCTTCCGTGATATCAGGTGTTTTTGTAGCTTAAGTATTTGAAATGGAAAAATTTGCATTGATTGTAGCAGGTGGTACAGGTACCCGAATGGGTTCTCAAATTGCCAAGCAGTACCTGCCTATAGGAGAGAAGCCCATCTTGATGCATACCCTGAACAATTTTTATCAGACAGACCCTTCCATTGCCCTTACATTAGTAATTCCTGAAATAGATTTTGCATATTGGCGCATATTGTGCGATACTTATCGTTTTTCTATTCCCCACCAACTTGTAGCAGGTGGAAATAGCCGTTTTAAATCCGTGAAAAATGGCCTTGATACATTACCGGAATATGGTATTGTTGCTATACATGACGGGGTTCGGCCTTTTGTGAGCCAGGATGTGATACGCAATTCTTTTGAGGTGGCTGAACAAAAAGGGAGTGCAGTTGCTGTCATACCGTTGAAGGATTCCATACGGATGGTAAAAAGTAATGGAGCTTCGGTTTTCCAGGACAGACAAAGCTTCAGGCTTGTCCAAACTCCGCAAACATTTCAATTGGACCGGATAAAAAAAGCTTTTAAGGTAGATGAACTCGCGGTATTCACTGATGA
>NZ_SLAP01000188.1 GCF_007126775.1 Cecembia sp.
ATCAAAAATATATCGCGGGATGGAGCAGTTGGTAGCTCGTCGGGCTCATAACCCGAAGGTCACAGGTTCGAGTCCTGTTCCCGCTACTACGAAGGATACTGGAAACGGTATCCTTTTTTTGTTTTTTATCAATTCTCAGGAAGAGCTTTATTCACCTCAGCTTTTAGAAGTTTTGAACAAACTTTATGAATCAAACAGTTGGCAAAATTAGTTCAGCCATGTTAAAAATATACTGTAGCAATATAGCTGTCTGATTGTCAAATACCTTTTTTATATTTTCCTGAGTAAGTTTTGGTGTTTTTTTTAGCTTTATCTATACTGTTCCTTTTAATTTTATGGATGAGCAACTAATAACTTCAATACTTCTACTTTTTATGCTTTTAATAGTGTGGTTCCTCAAAAGATGGTGGTTCTCAATCAAAAGAAAGCGTAGGCGTAAATATTACAGGGATATATATCTTAAATCAGAAGAATGGAACAGAAAAAGATATGTAGTCTTGAAGAGGGACAATTGGAGATGTGTATATTGTGGTGCTCGAGCTCAAGAAGTTCATCATAAAAAATACGCCAAAAGGAATATCGGTAAAGAGCCAATCAAATGGTTGGTTTCAGTATGTCGATCTTGTCATGACTCCTTCCACTAGTAGAAAAGCGATCAATTGCATTTAGCAATTACCTTCTTAAGTACAGATGAACAAGCTTTACTTCAACTTGCCCGGTTTTTTCCAAGTTATCGACAAAACAATCGTCTCATACCACTCCGCTCAGAAAAAATCATCCAACATGGCGGAGCCTTGAATTGTATCAGTTGGACAGTGGATGCGTTTTAACCTGAATTCGACGCATACCGCACCGTCCTCCCCGCCCCAGATTTAGTCAGCATACCTTGCTCTCAGAGGCATGGGAATACATGCCACTTTTACGTAAGCAAATATTAGCTCATGAGCCAATTACTTCACCTAATCGGCTCAAATCAATGATCCACTCGACTCTTAGAATAAAAAATAAACTCTACCTTTACCAAAAATATCTTCCCGCATGCGTTTTTCAGACCTGGGCTTATCCCCTATCCTTGTACAGGCCGTCCAAGAGGCCCAGTACCAGACCCCTTACCCTATCCAAATCGAAGCCATTCCGGCCATCCTTCAAAAGCGGGATGTACTCGGCCTCGCCCAGACAGGTTCAGGAAAAACGGCCTCCTATATCCTGCCGATCCTAGAGGAGCTCCAAAAAAAGGAAGTCAATAAAAGCAGGTCTGTTCCTGTATTGGTCATCGTGCCTACCAGGGAACTGGCAGCACAGGTGGAAGAGGTGGTAAGGCTGTTCAGCAAAAACCTGCCCAGAAAAGTAAAAAGTGCCGCGGTATTTGGAGGGGTATCCATCAATCCACAAATGATGAAATTGAACGGGACGGACATTTTGGTGGCCACTCCCGGCCGTTTGCTGGATTTGATTTCCAAAAACGCCATCTCCATTTCAGAACTGACTACCTTGGTCCTGGATGAAGCGGACAAGGTACTGAGTTTGGGTTTCAAAATGGAGGTGGATGAGATTTTGAACAGGCTGCCAAAGAAGCGCCAGAATATCCTATTCTCCGCTACCATGGATGAAGCAGTAGAGGGTCTGATTGGCAAGCTGCTGAAAAATCCTGTGAAAATTGAAATCCAAACGGAGGAAGTCACGCCCGACCTTATCGCACAGACGGCCTATTTGGTCGATCCAGAAAGGAAAGGACCACTTCTCAGACATCTGATCCAGGAAGGGAATTGGCAGCAGGTCTTGGTATTTGCCTCTTCCATACGGACAGCCGACAACCTGACCACCAAACTCAACAAACACGGCATCCAGGCCATGGCGCTCCACGGAGATAAAAGTCAAGGGGCCAGGACAGAAGCTTTGAAGTTATTCAAAAGAGGCAAACTGCGTGTGCTGGTGGCTACAGATTTGGCTGCCAGGGGAATTGATATCGAGGCATTGCCCCATGTAGTCAATTTCGAACTTCCACGCTCTCCCAAAGATTACATCCACCGGATCGGAAGGACCGGCAGGGCAGGAGTGGAAGGAGAAGCGATCTCTCTGATCACAGAAGAGGACAGGCACCATTGGAAAGTCATCCAAAAGAAAATGAAGCGATGGGTGGAATTGGTGGACTCGGACAACTTGGATTTTTGATAAATAAATCTAATTCTTCAAAAGCAGATGATAACGGGTCCCCTTCAATTCACCGGTTTTATAAAGTACTCCAATTTCCACCAAGTCTTGTAAATCCCTTGTAGCAGTTGCTCTACTGGCAGCGGTTATGGTGACATAATTTTTTAAGCTTAGTCCGCCTCTAAAGCCCTCAGGCCCTTCCTTAAACATCCTGTTCAAGAGTTTGGCCTGCCTATGGTTTAATCTGCCTTCGACTTTTTGGAATAGTTTCGATTTGAAAACAATAAACTCCACAAGTGACAAGCTCCTCTTTTGTGCCAATAGCACTATTTCTGCAAAATATTCCAACCAATCTGTTATCTCGAGGTTTTGATTGTTTTTTGCAAGCGCTTCATAATAGCTTTTCCTGTATTTCTCTATGGTATGAGATAAAGCAATCAAGCTTGGCCTTCCAAGACCCTCTGACAGTGCTTTTTCTGCAATGGCTCTTCCAATTCTCCCGTTCCCATCTTCCAAAGGGTGAATAGATACAAAATAAAGGTGTACAATTCCTGCCCTAAGAACAGGGTGTAAGGGGGATGTACCTTTTGGAGATGTAGCTTCAAACCAACTCAGAAACCTGTCCATTTCATTTCTTACCAATTCGGAAGGAGGAGCTTCAAAATGCACCACAGGTCTCGCTATTGGACCCGAAACCACCTGCATGGGTTCAGAGCCACTTCTATAAGAACCGATGTTTTTAAGTTCTCTTCTACCGTTACAAAGCATTCGATGCCAAGAAAAAATGATGTCATGACTCAAAGGTTCATCAATAGAGCGGTATAAACTTGCCATCATTTCGGAAATTCCAAATTCGGCAGGTGATGGTCGTCTTGTATCTTCTTGCAGACCAAATTGCCTACGAATGGAAGACTGAACACTTTCCCTATTGAAAAATTCTCCTTCTATTTCTGACGTTTTTAATGCTTCATCAGTGAGTAATTCAAATTTCAACTCAAGCTCATCAGTAGGAGAAATGTGCTTAATTACTCCTAATAGTTGGCCTGCATTATGAAAAAATTCATCCAATGAACCTTGGAACGAAACGGTTTCGAATACAAAGTGAGGCCAATCTTTTTTTTGCCAATTCCAGCGCATGAGTTATAAAAAGGTGTTTTATAACTCAATATTAAGCAAATTTTGAGTTATAAATAAAAATTTATGGCTCAAAGATAAGATAGAAGCTTTTAACCTAACATCGTAGGATCAATTACTGGACACCAATTCAGCAGGCTTCACATCCAATTTGGCTTTTGCTTCTTTGCCTAATACCCAAAAAGCCATGAGCAAGGAGCTTGCCAGATAAATTCCAACCAGTACAGTTGCTCCAGGTATAACTTCCTGCAAACCAAACCACCCTCCATTCCAATAAATCAATCCAATCCCCATTACAAAACGGATGATTTCGGCAGGAAGGGCTACTTTTGCCTTATCCATAAGACTGGTATATGCAAAAATAGAAAGCATCATAAAAATGGCATAAAGCATTACTTCCAAATATTGAAAATTGACAAAGGCCACCAAGACATGGAATACCATGGCAAAATTCACCACCAATTGGAACCAGGACAAGGCAAATAAAGCTTGAGAGGGTTTACTATCGTACTTAACTTGCTCGTAAGCATTCTTCCAATAATTCCAAGGATACTTTTCAGCCACATCAGCCGGCCTCCAGCCTGTAGGCATAAACCAGATTTTCAGCTTGTCCCGCCAACTTTGGGTTCTCCAGGCATCCTGTATCAGTGACCACATATGCACATAATTGATGATCAAAGGATTCCAGGTATTGACGGGTTTCTTCACTCCATACACAGGAGGTTCTTCGTCCAACTCCTCCTGAAAAGTGCCGAACAATTTGTCCCAAAAGATAAAAATCTGAGACAGATTTTTATCCAAATAAATGTCATTAATGGCATGGTGAACCCTATGATGGGATGGGGTAACCAAAATATGTTCCAAGAAACCCATTTTACCTATTAGTCGGGTATGGTACCAAAACTGGGCAAATAAATGAATTGGCGCTATAATGGCTACCACCTCACCCGGGACGCCCAAAAAAGCCATAGGAATGTAAAGGAAGAAATAAATACCTATAATTGCAGAAACTGATTGCCTTAGCGCGCAACTTAAATTGAACTCTTCACTGCTATGATGCACAATATGCCTGTTCCAAAAGGCATTGATCTTGTGGTCAAAACGATGGCTCCAATACCCCACAAAATCCATCCCTATAAAGGCCACCACATACACCAACCAAGTACTTTCAATATGGAATAATGCTACTTTATCTACCAGCCAACCATAAGAAACAATGGCAATGGACAAGCCCATAAGATTTTTTAAAGTGTTGGTCATCCCTGAACTCAAACTAGAGATGGTATCCATACCATAATTAATCTGCCGCTTCATCCTGCGGGCAACAATTTCTTCAAGGATAATCAGAATAAGAAAGAATGGGATGGCGAAGGTTAATGCCTTGGCATACAGTTCCATGGATTTTGGGTTTATTGCTATATCCTTCCAAAGTTACACTTGTTTGAAATTTAAAAAAAGAAAAACAGGGGCAAAAAGTGTCCAAACAAATACCCCCTGTACAATTTTAAAATATACATTCCAAAAAGTTGCTTAATCACCCAATACAAAAATACCCTAACCTACATTATATAAAAATACCTAAGGTTAGGTATTTTTTGATTAGAATAAGAAAGGTATACTGACAAAAATGTGAAATTGACCTGACAGCAGCGTGTATAAATTTTACTTTTCCAAGTTAATATTATAACCTACTAAGGAATTTTGAACAAAACCCTAATTTAAAATAAAATTTCCCTGACATGGAATGGTATTTGTTTAATTAGGTATTACATTAAAAGTAAATGGCTTTTTGAAATATTATTTGGAAACCTCAAAAACCTAAAATCAACAAAAGTTTAACTAAAATCCTTAAGAGATGTCTTCTTCCAAGCTTCTCATCAAATATGGTGGGAATGCCATGATCAATCAAGAATTAAAAGTACAAATTGCACAAACCCTTTATCGCCTCAAGCATGCCGGACACGAAATTGTCCTGGTCCATGGAGGAGGGCCCTTTATCAATAAGGCCCTTGAAAAGGCCAAGATTCCATCCGAATTTATCGAAGGTCAAAGACGGACCAGTCCAGAGGCCATGATTGAAATCCAAAAAACCCTTATAGGCGAAGTCAATGCTGATCTTGTAAAGATTTTTAGTCAACAAGGGTTAAAAGCAATCGGCCTGTCAGGGTTGGACAATCAAGCAGTCATCGTCAATCCCAAAAAACTGCAATTCAACCTCCCAGATGGTAGTTTAGAAGAAGTTGACCTGGGAAGAGTTGGCCAAATCAGTTCTATAGACGCTGACCTTATCCATTCCCTGCTTCAAGGGAAGTTTCTCCCTATCATGGCCTGCATAGCGGCAGATACCGAAGCATTAAGCTATAATGTAAATGCCGATGATTTTGCCGGTGAAGTGGCTGCGGCCATTCAGGCAGACTACTACATTTCTTTAACAGATGTAGATGGCCTCTACCAGAATTATCCTGATCCCATATCAATTTTGCATGCAATATCACTCAGCGAATTGCCAGACTTATATGGGAAAATCATCCAAGGGGGGATGATTCCAAAAATCCAATCTCTTGAAAACGCACTCAAAAAAGGCGTTAAAAATGCCCTTATTCTAAACGGAACTCAACCCGAACAATTATTGGCCTATTTTGAGAAAGGATCAACTATTGGAACCACTATAACACACTGAAGATGAAAAATCAAGATTTACATACCAAAGACCAACAATATTATTTACCCACTTTCAAAAGAATCCCTTTAACCTTTATTAAAGGTGCCGGGGCAAAACTCTGGGATGTGGAAAATAAAGAATACACAGATCTGTTGGCGGGAATAGCCGTCAATAATGTGGGGCATTGCCATCCCAAAGTTGTAAAAGCCATTCAGGAACAGGCGGCCGAACTGATGCACATTTCCAACTTTTTTGTAAGCCCTGCCCAGGTAGGGCTTTCAGAATTATTGGTGAAAATTTCAGGACTTGACCGCGTGTTTATCACCAACAGTGGTGCAGAATCTGTAGAGGGAGCTATCAAAATCGCCCGGAGATACGCCCACAGCAAAGGCAAAGGAGGGAAGATTATATCGATGGAAAACTCCTTTCATGGAAGGACCCTGGCCACTATTGCTACTGGCCAACCCAAATACCAAGAGGGTTTTGGTCCCATGCCATCTGGCTTTGTACAGGTTCCCTTCAATGATATTGAAGCCATAAAAAGAGCGGTTGATCAAGATGCCGCTGCTATTATTCTGGAACCCATTCAGGGGGAAGGGGGAATCATTCCTGCAGATACTGAATATTTAAAATCTTTGAGATCCCTTTGCGATGAACATGATATCGTATTGATTTTTGATGAAATACAGTCGGGTATAGGGAGAACCGGTCAGTGGTTTGCCAAAGATATTTATGGTGTCCAGCCTGACATCATGACATTGGCCAAAGGCCTTGGAGGAGGCATGCCCATAGGTGCTTTTTTGTGCAATGAAAAAATTTCCAAAAGCATACAGTTTGGGGATCATGGGACCACTTTTGGGGGAAATCCTATGGCTGCAACGGCTGCTTTGGCTACATTGAAAGTAATCATGGATGAAAACCTACGTCAGGCAGCCCATGAAAAAGGGGAATGGCTGAAAACCAAACTGAATGGCCTGAAAAAGAAATTCCCGGTCATCAAAACTGTAAGAGGAGAAGGTTTGATGTTGGGGGTAGTCCTAGAGATTCCTGCTATTGATATTATGCAAAAACTTTTGAAGGCAGGTTTTATCACCAATGCCACAGCGGTGAATGTACTTCGGCTGGTACCCCCATTGAACATCAAAAAGGAGGATTTGGAAAATTTCCTGAATGCTTTTGAACTGGTATTGATCCAACAAGAAAATGAAATTCATGCAAAATCATAAAAAATATAACATTGCCATTGTGGGTGCATCAGGTTTTACGGGCTCTGAACTTGCCCGTTTACTTAGTAGTCACCCAGAAGTAAGCATCAAGCACATTACCTCAGAAAGTCATGAAGGAAAGAAGTTTTCGGACCTTCATCCTCAATTTCTAGGAATAATTGATCAAACCTTGGTTTCTGCACAGGTGATCAAAAATGCAGACCTTGATATCATCTTCCTGGCCCTACCCCATGGTATCTCTATGGGTTTTGTCAAGACACTTTCTGAACAAAAGGCAAAGATTATTGATCTTTCTGGTGATTTTAGACTCGAAAGCCCGGAGGTTTATGAGGCTTGGTACCAAAAACCACACATTTTCCCCGAAGGCTTCAAGCATGCAGTTTACGGCTTACCCGAATTACATGCTGAAAAGATCAAGGGAAGTCAATTGACTGCCAACCCAGGCTGTTATCCTACTGCCTCAATTTTGAGTTTGGCACCAATGGCTGCTCTCAACCTGATTGAAACAGATTCGGTCATCATTGATGCCAAATCAGGATTGACCGGTGCCGGTATAAAAGCCAGTGAAACCACTCATTTTTCCCATGTCAATGAGAATTTCAAAGCTTATGGTGTTGGAACGCACCGGCACACGGTAGAGATTGAAGAGCAACTGGGGCTTTTGTCCAATAACAGTACACGTATCCAGTTCACACCACATCTACTTCCGGTTGACCGGGGGATTTTGGCCACAGCCTATGCCAAACCAAAGGGGGCAATGGATCAAAAAAAGCTTAAAGGTATTTATGAAAATTTTTATGCGGATAAGCCTTTTGTAAGAATCCGAAAAACTGCCCCGGGAATCAAAGATGTACGAGGCAGTCATTATTGCGATATATTCCCCTTTTGGGATGAAAGAACCAATAGAATCATCAGCATTTCAGCCATCGATAACCTTTTAAAAGGCGCTGCAAGTCAGGCTGTCCACAATATGAATTTGATGCTCGGATTAGAAGAACAAACCGGGCTGCAACAAATCCCATTAAGACCTTAATTATCATGAACATGATCAAAAATATTACAAATGTCAGAGGCATCAAATGTTGGGGTGCCCATACAGGCGTCAAGTCCATGCGCAGGGATTTGGCGATTATTTATTCCGAAGTTCCGGCAGCAGCAGCAGCAGTTTTTACCCAAAATAAGGTGCGTGCCGAACCTATTGAGATCAGTGAAAAGCATATCAATACTAATAATAGGGCCCAAGTAATTATATGCAATGCAGGGAATGCAAATGCATGTACAGGTGAACAGGGAAGACTAGGTGCAGAAGCCATGGTAAGAACCACCGCTGAACTGTTGAATATTCCCGAAGAAGATGTCATCGTTGCCTCGACAGGTCTAATCGGGGAACCTTTCCCTACTGTAGATGTGGTCAATGGGATCAAAGAAAATATCCATAAGATATCGGACAATACCAAGGCAGGCTCATTTGTAGCCAACGCAATTTTGACCACTGACACATTTGCAAAAGAAGGATTTGTCGAATTTCAGCATGATGGAAAAACCATTCATCTGGGTGGCATAGCCAAGGGGTCCGGTATGATCCATCCCAATATGGCTACCATGTTGGGCTTTGTGGTAACTGATTTGGAGATTGATGCAAAATTATTGGACAAAGCGCTCAGGTATAGTGTGGACCGTTCGTTTAATATGATCACCGTGGATGGCGATACCTCCACCAATGATATGGTG
>NZ_SLAP01000158.1 GCF_007126775.1 Cecembia sp.
AGAAGGAAATTTATACCAGGAAGCATTTGGGGGAGATTCATTGTTCATCACCAAACAAACTGTCAATGGCAGGCTATATACGCTGGACAACAATGTAAGGGCAGGACTGGATTATTATTTCAATGAAAAAAGTGTATTGACAGGTTCATACTTGCTCCGAAGAAGTGATGCTACCAGGATAACGGACATCCGGTACAATGATTTCCTTTTCACCCCGGACAACCAACAAAGTTATTCCCTGAGGAGGCAAGAGGAACTTGAAAAAGAACCCAATGCTGAATTTTTGATCACATACAAGCGAAGCTTTGAAGAAAAAGGCCATGAACTGACAACGGTCCTGACATTTTTGGATTATTGGGAAAATTCCGATCAGGTCTTTACTGAAAACACCTTTAGTCCTGAGGGCATCCCCATTCCATCCCGATCCCTTTTGCAGACCTCTATCAACGATGAGTTTGAAAAGCAATATTTGATTCAAGTAGATTATACCAAGCCCATTGGCTCAGAAGGGAAACTTGAAACAGGTTTGAGGAGCAGCTTCCGAAATATGGAAAATGACTTTATCGTGGAAGAACAGGATGAACAAGGAAATTTCAATCCCCTCCCCGGATTGGACAATATTTTTCTTTACCAAGAAAATATTCATGCCCTCTACGGTATTTTAGGTAACAAAAGCAACAAGTTGAGTTATCAAGGTGGCTTACGTGCAGAATACACCGATGTCAAAACCACCTTGGTCAGGACCAATGAAGTCAATCCCAGGGATTACCTTAACTTATTCCCTAGTACTCATTTTACCTATAATTTCAACGAGGAAAATGGCTTACAACTCAGCTACAGCAGGAGGGTTAGGCGGCCATTTTACAATGACCTCAGCCCATTTATGACCTTCTCGGATGCCAGAAACTTTTTCAGTGGAAATCCGGACCTTGACCCGGAATTTACAGATGCCATTGAATTGGGTCACATCAAATACTTCGAAAAAGGTACTGTGTTTTCTACGATATTTTACCGCAATACTACAGACAAAATTGAAAGAATCCGTACAGTGGACAATGAAGGTAATGCCACCATCCGACCGGAGAATTTACTGGGAGAACAATCCTTTGGTTTGGAGTTTGCTACAGATTATCAGATTTTCCCCTGGTGGAAAATCGATTTCAATATGAACTTCTTCTATGCTTCCGTTGACGGAAGCAATATTGAGGGAAACTTCATGGCCACAACTTATTCATGGAATGCCCGACAAAATTCCAGGTTTAACTTTGGTAATGGGATTACAGGCCAGTTAAGGAGCAATTACGAAGGGAGGCAACGCATTGCACAAGGAATAAGAAAAGGTATCTTTTTTATGGATGTCTCTGCCAGCAAGGAAGTCTTAAATAGTCGGGGCACCCTTGTCTTAAATATTGCCGATGTTTTTAACTCCAGAAGAGACCGCTATATTTTGGAAGGACAGGGATTTTTGACAGAAGGAAACTTTTTGAATGTAAGAAGACAGATAAATCTGAGTTTGAATTATAGGATTAAGCAATAAATTTGAAACTGAAATATTAACATGTAGTATCACTCCTTTTGAGGTATTTTTTTATTTCAAAATATTATATTTCAATTTCTTATCACTTCATTTAGCCAACCTTCTTGCTTTTGCCATGAAATCACAAATTCACTATGATGTTACCTACGGTCATTTACTGACGAATGAATTATGCACTAAATACCAAGGCCTTAAAACTCTCGTTGTAACCGACCCGACTATAAAAAGTAATTACGGAGCATTATTTTCCAGACTGAATCCCAATTTCCTGTTTACAAAAACGATGGAAGCCAGAATTTTGGAACAGGAAAACCAACTTTTACCCCCTTTTGACCTTGTAATTGGATTGGGAGGAGGAATGGCCATGGACATTGCAAAATTTCATGCTTGGGAAAGTGGGAAAACCTTGGTTCAGGTACCAACGGCCATTTCAGTGGATGCCATGTTTTCCTATCCAATTGCACTGCGGTATGATGGGAAAGTCAAATATGTGGGGGAAATAATACCCGAAAAAATTTACTGTGATTTCAATATTCTCCAATCTACCCCACCCGTCTTAAACCGATCTGGCATTTGTGACCTATTGAGTTGCCATACTGCATTATATGACTGGCAATTGGGCGCTGAGAAGGGCAAGAGTCATTTGGATGCTGAACTTTATAATAAAACTGCTACGCTACTTCAAGAAGTAAAAGACCAGGTAGACGATATCTATCAGGTAACAGAAAAGGGAATACGTTTATTGATGGAAGGATTTAAATTTGTGGCTGTAGAAAATTATAAAATAGGTCATTGTCAATACGAAGAAGGTTCAGAACACTTCTTTTATTATTGTTTGGAAGCGCTGACCCAGAAACACTTTTTACATGGTAAAGTGATTAATTTGGGCATCTTACTGATGAGTATGTTGCAAGAAAATAAGGTCCAGGAAATAAAAGCCATTATTAAAAAAGCAGGGGTACCTATCCATCCAGGATCAATGGATATTAGCTATGATGATATTGCTCAGGCGCTAAGGCAATGTAATGCTTATGTGGCAGAAAAAGGTTATAGCTACTCTATACTCAATGACAAAACCATTACGGAAGATTTTATCAATGACGCGATCAATACCATAAAATCTGAGTTTGACCCCACCTTTCAGGCGAAATGAAATCCAAAGTGCTGACTATTCCTCAAATTCTGCTTCGGTTTCGAGTAGCGACCTACCTGTATTGGGCATTGTCAGGTGCTTTTTTATGCTATTATATATTGTTTTTTGAAGAAATCAGAGGAATAAAGGCAAGCGATATAGGCTTAATGATGTCTTTGTATACTTTATCGGCTTTAATAGGCCAAAATGTTTTTGGCTTTTTTTCAGATAAGCTAAAGAGCAATAAAATCCCTATTGGATTGGGTGTAGTCTTTTTGGGCATATCTTTTTCCCTCTTTCCTTTCCAAGAAAACATCCAACTTATTTATGCCAATATGATGGCCATAGGATTCCTGCAGCAGCCTATTGGGCCTATGATAGATGCTTGGGCACTCCGACATCTAAGCGTCCATAATGAAGAAAAACTGTATGGCAAAATACGGGGGCTTGGTTCATTCGGCTGGTCCAGCGCAGCAATAATTACGGCTTATTTGATCCAAAATTTTGGATGGAACATGATGTATTGGGTCGCTGTTTTCTGTACACTTTTACTTTTTGTAGTAGTAATGGTTACCCCGGATTGTCAGATCGATGGAAAACATACTTCAGATAAGGCGTTAACCCTAAAAACTGCGATTAAAGCATTATTCGGAAATCCTTCTTATGTGTATATCCTTTTGGTGATTTTTTTCTTGTACCTAGGAGTTCAAACTGCCTATAACTACATGGGACTTATCATTAAGGAAACTGGAGGAGGGGTAGTTGCCCTAGGTTGGACTTATTTTGTGGATGCGGGAAGCGAAATTCCTGCGATGTTTTTGTCTGTTTGGTTACTGTCGAAATATGCCCCAAGAAAACTGATGATAAGTGCTGTAATCCTTTACATCCTACGTTTTGCTATCATTTTATATTTCCAAACCCCAATAGTAGTGACCTTTGCCTCTATTTTGGAAGGGTTTGCCTTTGGCCTCATGCTTACCGCCTTACGGAAATATATTTTTGATATTATCACACCGGAAGTTCAAACCACTGCCCTGACTATCTCTGATGCAGTATTCTTAAGCCTGAGTGTAATGATTGGGGGAGCAGTAGGGGGTTGGATCATTCAAGAGTATTCTACTATGACATTACTAAGCGTGTGTATGGGATCAGCTATCATCGCTTTATCTCTATTATTGCTGGGAAAAAGGTTTGATCTTCAATCAGAGACTAAAATTTAATCCTTCCAACATAAAAATTACCAACCATATTTTTCAGGACCCCAATCTTTGATTACTGTGTTTTGTTTCAATAAAATGATTTTCCCATCTCCCAAGTCTTCCGACAGGATGACCCCAGGACCTACTATGCTTCTGGCTCCAGTCTTGACGCCGGGAAGCAAAATGGCATTGACCCCTGTTCTGGCATAATCTCCAATATAACAGGCGTTGGCAAAATCCTGCCCTTCTACCTTTTCCCTCCTACTCTTCACCTTTTGATCAGACAGACTATCATCAAACCTTAGTGATCCACAGACTGTACCGGCACCAATATCGGTATTTTCCCCCACAATACCTGCTATTTCCATATAATGGTAAAGATAAACCCCATCAAAAATAACGCCTGACAACTCCGCTGCATGCAATACTTTACAGCGATGGCCAATTGTACTTCCAGCTTCGATGTAGCAGTAATATCCAATTTCACAGTGGTCTCCTATGACATTGTTTCCTTTGAGTATGGCTCCGGCTTTGATTTCTGTATGGTCACCAACCCATACGTTTCCTTCTATAATGACATTTTTCCCAATTTTGGAATTTCTCCCAAGTCTTACGAAGCCATCAATCATGGCACTTGGGTCAATTTCCGCTCCTTCATTCAAAACATTTTCCTTTATCTGAGCACAAATGTCTTCGTTATTTTGGTAATTGGCCTGGAGAATATGCCAAGGCTTATCCAAATCAAAAGCTGGTAAATTACAGACTAAGCCCTCCAACTTTTTTCCCTTATCCATCCAATCTACCAATGCTGCTTCCAAAAAAACCTCATCGGGAGGCATCATGCCAACTTCCACACTGGGGAAAATGGGTGATACTTTGGTCAAAAATGGAATGATGTCTTGCTCCAAGGTAAAGGCTAAAAAATGGTGGCTGGTTTCTGACCTGGAATGTCCAATAATTTCCTTAATAGTACCATCCGGATGGAGGTTACAACCTATATAATTTCTGGAAGTTTCCTGATGCTTCAAAAGCAAAGCAGAAGAACCTTTTGATGCTTTCAAAAACCGGTCAAAATCAGGCTTTTCAAGCCATATATCTCCATACATCACTAAAAATCTCTGGCACTCTATTTTTTTTAGACATAAAAAGAGTGATTGGGCATTTCCCTCAGTCTCCCCTACCTGAATAATCTCCACATCTTCCACATTCCGCAAAGCATAACGGTACGCTTGTTCATGTTGGTTTACCGCTACCAAAATATGTTTAAATCCGGCACCTTTTAACAATTCTATTTGATGAATCAGTATAGGTTTATTGGAGATGGAAATCAAAGATTTGGGACGAATTTGGGCATAGGGCCACATCTTTGACCCTTTTCCGGCACTCAATATGATAGCTGTATCCATTTTTTCAATCATCCAATAAGGTAAAAACCATCTGCCTGAATTTCCAGCCGGTCTGATCACCTGAAGTTTGACTGGTTTGCTTCATGACGATGCCAATGACTTTTTCCTGAGGATCGGCAAAGTACTGCGTATTAAAATAACCGCCCCAATCAAAGGTGCCTTCACTGCCAATGCCTCCCTCTGCCACACCCTGCGCAGTCACCACACCGAAAGCCAGACCATAATGCTTGGCCCCAGACCAAAGGTCACCAATTTGATTTTTCATCATTGTTTCTATGGTATTGCGGCTGAGGATGCGTATCCCATTCAGTTCTCCCCCATTTAGGTACATCTGAAGGAAAGTAGCATAGTCCTTTGCCGTACTGGAAAGACCAGCACCTCCTGAAAAGAACCTTTTGGCACCGCTGATAGGATATTGAGGGTCATAAAAGGTGACCGGGAAATTTTCCCATTTGCCATCGACTTTGCGCTGAACTTTAACCAACCTGTTTGCTTTGGCATCAGGCAGGTAAAACCAAGTGTCCTGCATACCCAGTGGTTCAAATATCCTTGTCCTTAAAAACTGGTCAAATGGCATGCCTGAGACAATTTCTATCAAATAACCCAAGACATCCAATCCTTCGGAATAGGTATATTTCTCTCCAGGGTTATGGTGAAGCGGTAGTGCTGCCAGTTTCTTTATATTGTCTCCGATGCTGATGTTCTCAGTGGTATAGAGGTCCACTATGCCGGCTTTTTGGTAAATCATCTTCATCCGCTCATCTCCGTCTATCACACCATAGCCCAATCCAGAAGTATGGGTAAGTAGATGGCGGATGGTGATTTCTTTATTGGCAGGACGGGCGGTAAATGAGGAGTCCGCAAATCTGAAGTTCTGAAGAACATGTGGGTTTTTGAATTCCGGAATCCAGTTGGAGATCGGGTCGTCCAACCTGAATTTCCCTTCTTCCCAAAGCATCATCACCGCAGTGGATGTAATGGCCTTGGTCTGGGAGGCAATTCTGAAGATAGCATCTTTGGACATGCCTTTTCCGTCGGCTGCATCTGCTTTACCCTTGGCTGCATGATAGACAATTTTCCCATTTCGGGCTACCAAGGCCACCAAGCCAGGGATCTCATCGTTTTGTATCGCTTCCTCCAACATGGCGTCCAGTTTCTTCAATCTCTCAGGAGCGATGCCTACACTTTGTGGGGCAGCTTCTGATAGCGGAGGGGATTTTTTTATAGAGGTAGTTTGTGCAAAAGTAAAGGGGATGATTAGAAACAGAAATAAGGTAAAATAGGCTCGGTTCATGTTGGTTGGAGAAAATTGTTGACAATCATTTCAGTTAAGAAATCTAATTAAAAATAATGGCTTTTCCAGTTTAAAATTTGGGGAAGTGGGAAGAAAGTGAATTGGGGATTTTCCAAAACTGAAATTGTCTAACTGAAGAATAGTGGGCAAACATCCTGTTTTGGTGCATTTGCTAAGAATGGATAGAAAGAATGAAAAAAACCAGCCTCATAGGGAAAGGATCTAAACAATTGCATAATTCCTTAAACCCTTGTTAACCAAACTTTTAATCCTTACATTTCTTTTTAATACAAAACGAAAAAACGCCATGCTAAAAAAAGTTCTCATCGGTCTAGGAATTTTCATCTTGATACTGGTCATCGCATTTGCCTACATGAATTATCGCAGCAGGTCGGTAAGTCCTCCCGAGGTGATTAGCTTGGAGGTGGATGGTCTTCAGATCGAGTTCAACTATAGCCGTCCGACAGCAAGAGGTCGCCTGATTTTTGGTACGGAAGCAGAGGGTGCTTTGCTGCCCTTTGGGAAATATTGGCGCTTGGGTGCCAACGAATCCACCGAAATCACCATCAATCAGAATGTCAGTTTCAATGGAGCGCCTTTGAATGCGGGTACCTACAGGCTTTATGCCATACCAGGACCTGAATCCTTTCGAATAGGCGTAAATACAGAACTTGGGAAATGGGGAGCCTGGGAACCCGATTACAGCAAGGATGTATTTGTCACCGAGGTACCTGTCAACCCGCTTGACCAAACTGTAGAGCAACTGACTGCCCGTTTAGAAGCTGGTGAAGGTGCTGGTGCGATCCTGTACTTTGAATGGGCTGAGGTGCAATTGGCTATTCCGATAGCGATTGCATCGCAATAATATTCATAGGCTAATTTTATCACTAAAAAAGCCATGAAAATGGCTTTCTCCAAATTTCTACTTCTCAAAATCCTAAAATACCCTGTACAAGGGATGTTTTTAAAAAGATTAATGGGGATATTGGGAAGGATAGTCAGAATATAGACGCCACTATGGCGTTTATCAACCAAATCTGGAATTCTTTACTCCATTATGGCGTGAGAGAAACGTGGTAAAATATTGTCAGAAAACTCCCAAAGCAACACCCGGAAAATTGAGGCCATAGAAATTTTGTAAAAGGCAAACCACCAAAATATGTTTCAAGCAGCCATTGAAAAAGTAGCGTCCTTTACCAGGCCTATCCATACCATCTTGCGGACCTATGGGGGAAAACAAATTATCCCAGGGGCCGCGACGCTGTTTTTTGTAAATGAAGAAGGCTATGCCGTTACCTGTAAGCATGTCATCAAAGTGCTCGCCGCTTCAGATAAGCTGACAGAAAATTACAATGCCTTTAAAAAAGAAAGGGCTCAGCTTCCAAGGGATGGAAAGTACAGGAAAAACCTTAAAGGCCTTGAATTGAAATACAAGTTGAACCCGGAAACAGAAATACAGATCAAGAACACCTTTGTGGACTGTGTGGATTCCATGACGGGCTTCACATGGCATCTACATCCCAAATATGACCTGGCCATCTTAAAATTCAATGACTTTAAAACCCTTCATTACAAGGATTTCGCCATCTTTAAGAAGGATACTTCGCAAATAAAACAGGGCGAGTTTTTGTGCAGATTGGGTTTCCCCTTTCCCGAATTCAACAATTTCAGGTTCGACGAAAGTACAGACGAGATTGAATGGACCCAAGCGGGAATCAAGACTTCCCCTAGATTTCCATTAGAAGGAATGGTGACTAGGTTTTTGGCAGAAGAAAACAAAGTATATGGCATTGAAATGAGTACCCCTGGACTCAAAGGCCAAAGTGGTGGCCCCCTTTTCAATCAAGAGGGAATCGTGTATGGCATGCAGTTTTCCACCAAGCATTTGCACCTTGGCTTTGACATCGTTGAAAAAGAAGTTCTGCTCAATCATCAAATCAAGAAAATATCGGATCATGCTTTTATCCATTTGGGCCAATGCATCCATGCAGATATCATCAAGGAATTTTTAAAGCTGCATCAGGTGAAGTACTATGAGGAATAAATACTGGGCTTTACTATGTAACTACAACTATGTTAAAATGACCAATGATTTTAAAACTCGTGTCTTTAACTCGAATTCAAAGACTTTTCAAAGTAAGGATAAGTAGCTAAATTTAAATTCTTGGTGGATAGCATAAAAGAATTCCATAACATTGAAACCTAAATCGACTTAGTAGGCAGGGCGGGAATGACGATCCCATACGTACGGGAGGCCGGATCCGGCCTTGCTGGGGGACGGAACGTTAATAAATGATCCCTTCGGTCCCGATAGCTCGGGATTTAGTGACGGG
>NZ_SLAP01000193.1 GCF_007126775.1 Cecembia sp.
AACTGATACTAAACCATTACCACGAAATCCGCCTGACCGCCATTTTTATCTTGGTGCAGAAGTTTCAAAAATCGAAATCAAATGAAGAGAAACAAGCGATTGTTGATTTTTACTTTGACAATAAACAGTACATCAATAATTGGGACCTGGTAGACAGTTCTGCCCATAAAATTTTGGGCCCTTGGCTTTACAACAAAGACAGGAGTCTGCTTTATAAACTTGCCCATTCCGGACAACTCTGGGATCAAAGGATCGCAGTAATCAGTACCTTCTATTTCATTGACCATGATGACTTTTCAGACAGCCTGAAAATCGCTGAGAAATTACTTCAGCATCCACATGATATCATCCAAAAAGCCGTAGGTTGGATGATCCGTGAAATAGGCAACCGGGATTATTACACTGCACTTCAATTTCTCAGACAGCACTATAAAAACATGCCAAGGACCATGTTAAGGTACGCCATTGAAAAATTTGAACCTGAAACAAGGCATGGATTTTTAAAGGGAACCATTTAACCAAGGCTTCCTAAGCTCCGTACTTAGGGTCTGCTGAAAAAGCCTCAGGTGCATCTCTGTGTAACATAAAAAATATTATCCTGTACAGAAACCAATTATTCAATCCCATCCAGTTCGCTCAGCTCCAGCCAGCGCATTTCCAGCTCTTCCAATAAGCCTTCCAGCTCCTGAATCCTACTGGACCATTCCAAAAGCGCCTGATGATCCTCGGTTCCTTCTGAAATCCTGGCTACCAACTCCTCTTTTTCAACGTTGAGCTTTTCGATTGTAGCATTGATCTCCTCAAATTCCTTTTTCTCTTTAAAACTGGCTTTTACTTTGGCAGATCCATTGGTTGCGCTTTTCTCATTTTCTACCTTCGCAGGCTTATCCTGCTTGCCGTCCTTTTCAATGGATCTCTGCTCCTTTTCCCATTCTCTAAAATCAGTATAGTTGCCAGGGAAATCCTTGATAATTCCCCCTCCTTCAAAAACAAAGAGATGCTCTACCAATCTGTCCATAAAATACCGATCATGGGAAACGATGATCAAACAGCCTGGAAAAGTATCCAGAAATTCTTCCAGGGTATTCAGGGTCAGAATATCCAGGTCATTGGTAGGTTCATCCAAAATCAGGAAATTTGGACTTTTGATCAGCACCATCAACAGCTGTAGCCTTCGCCTCTCTCCCCCGCTCAACTTCGCTATTGGGGTATGCTGCTGTTTTGGGGGGAAACCGAATTTATTCAAAAATTGGGATACAGTGATCGTGCTTCCTCCTGCAACAGTCACGACCTCCGCAACATCTTTAACGATATCGATCAATCTCTTTTCTTCATCGAATGAATCCTCTTCCTGACGGTAATAGCCAATCGCAGTGGTTTGCCCAGTAGATATTTTACCTGAATCCGGCTGCAAAATACCGGTAATCATATTCAAAAAGGTGGTTTTCCCGGCACCATTTGAGCCAACAATACCTATTTTATCTCCCTTCTTGAAAGTATAACTAAAATCCTTGATGATTTTTTTCCCATCAAATGCCTTATTCAATTTTTCTATTTCAATGATTTTATTACCCAGTCTTTGGCTGGTCACTTTCAATTCTATTTCCCGCTCTTCTCTTTTTTGAAAGGCTTTTTCTTTGGTTTCCTCAAAAGCATCTACCCTGTATTTGGCCTTGGTCCCCCTTGCTTTGGGCTGCCTTCGGATCCATTCCAGTTCCTTTTTGTAAAGGCTTTTGGCTTTTTCTTGCTCAGTAGCTTCGATTTCTCTTCTTTCAGCCTTCTTCTCAAGGAAATAACCGTAATTTCCTTGGTATCGGAATATTTTCCAATTGTCAAGTTCCAGAATTTCATTGGTGACTTTTTCTAAAAAATACCGGTCGTGTGTCACCATAAACAAAGCAAGGTTAGCCTTCGAAAGGTATTCTTCCAACCATTCGATGGTCTCCAAGTCCAGATGGTTGGTCGGTTCATCCAACAAAAGTAAATCCGGTTTTTCCAAAATGGCTTTGGCCAGCGCCACCCTTTTTCTCTGACCCCCACTTAAATTTCCGACTGGGAGCTCCATATCATGCAGACCCAATCTGCCCAATACTTCCTTTACCTGATATTCATAATCCCAGGCTTGTAAAGCATCCATTTTTTCCATCAAATCCTGTAAACGGTCTCCTGTATCTTTTCCACTTTCAGCCTCCAACAGGACCTTGTGGTAGTCCTCAATCACTTTTAAAGTCTCGTTTTGACTTCCTTCAAAAATGGTCTGGTAAATATTCAATGCCCCTGCAAAAACCGGATTTTGATGTACATAACTCACCTTTACCTGTTGATTTATCCCAATTTCTCCAGTATCAGGTACCTCAATTCCCATGATTATCTTCATCAAGGTGGATTTACCGGCCCCATTAACACCTACTAAGGCTATTTTTTGACCCTGGTCAATACCAAAAGATATATTTTGAAACAATATGCGCTCCCCAAAGGACTTGCTTAGGTTTTCTACAGATAGGTAATTCATGGGGCAAAGATAATTGAAATTGTGTCGAAAAGTCTTTTCATGGTAAGATTAAGCCTTCAGCTTTGAGGTATCGATAAAAAAGGTATTTTTGTAAACAGATGCTTTCCAAAAAAACCAAATATGCTTTTCATGCCCTTACCTATCTGGGTAAACACATGGACCAAAAAACGGTATTGATCCAGGATATCTCGGAAGAATACGGTATCTCCCATAAATTTTTGGAAAATATACTTTTAGAATTGCGAAAAGCAGGAATTCTAGGCAGTAAAAAAGGAAAAGGCGGTGGCTATTACCTCATCAAAGACCCTAAAGATGTCCCCTTGAGCAAAGTGATCAGGCTGCTGGAAGGTCCTATAGCACTTTTACCCTGTGTAAGCCTCAACTATTACGAACCCTGTGCTGAATGCAAAAATGAAGCAAAATGCGGCTTAAATAAGGTCATGATACAAGTCCGGGACGAAATGCTTAAAGTATTGGAAAACAAAACATTAGCTGATATTCTGGATAAAGAATAAATTTTTTTCCCTTATACCCTATATAATTTATAGGTTTTATATACTTTTGTAATTGTAATAAAATATAAATGTATATGATCCTGGATCAGCCTTTAAAAAGATGGTTTGTAAATAGCAAAGGACAAGACTCCAATTTCAAAAGTCTCGCGAAATCCATTTCCTGGAGAGTAGTAGGTACCTTGGATACCATGGTCATTTCTTTTTTTGTTACCGGACAACTACTCATGGCTTTATCTATAGGATCCATTGAAGTGGTCACAAAAATTGCCCTTTATTATTTGCATGAAAGGGCTTGGGAAACTGCAACCAAAAACAAAAGTAATGAGCCTGAAAAAGAATTTGCATGAGCTAAGTCAAAAAATAGAGGACCTTTCCCCAAAGGAAGGACTGGCATTTCTCTCAGATTTATTTTATGGAAAGCTAGTCTTCTCTACCTCTTTGGGACAAGAGGATCAGGTTATCACCCATATAATTGCTGAAAATACACTCCCTGTGAAAATATTTTCATTGGATACGGGAAGGCTTTTTCCTGAAACATTGGAATTGCTGGCCAGAACTGAAAAAAGGTACAAAACCAAAATCAAAGTTTACTACCCAGAACGACAATCTGTCGAAAAACTTGTAGACAATATTGGTATCAATGGTTTTTATGAATCAGTAGAAAACAGAAAATCCTGCTGCCAAGTGAGGAAAGTAGAACCTTTGCAAAGGGCATTGAGCAGGAATTCTGTTTGGATCACGGGGCTGAGAGCAGCGCAAAGTCCAAATAGATTGGCTATGAAAAAAATTGAATGGGATGAGGCTAATCAGATCATCAAATACAATCCACTCTTGGATTGGTCTTTTGAACAAATGATCAATTACATCAATGAAAACAACATCCCTTACAATCCACTCCATGACAAGGGTTTTATCAGTATCGGCTGCGCCCCTTGTACCAGGGCCATACAAGCGGGCGAAGACCCGAGGGCCGGCCGCTGGTGGTGGGAAGAATCCAAGAAGGAATGTGGGTTGCATGCTAAGTAAGACGCTAGACATGAGACTTTAGATACAAGACTTCGAAATTCATCATTCGAAATTCGGAATTTTGAAAATTATAAATAAGAAATGCTGAATGGGAAATTAAACAATGCTTGCTGAATTCATTGAAGGCGTAAATCAAAAATCGCAAATCAAAAATTACTATGTCAGACCTATTTATTCCAAATCCAAAAGAAGCAGAATCCATCCATATCCTGCGGGAAGTTGCGGCACAATTTGAGCGGCCGGTGTTGTTGTTTTCAGGAGGTAAGGACTCCATCACTTTGGTGAGATTGGCGCAAAAGGCCTTTTATCCGGCCAGGATCCCTTTCCCTCTATTGCATATCGATACAGGGCACAATTTCCCTGAAACCATTCAGTTCAGGGATGATTTGGTAAAAGAATTGGGTTTGGAACTGATTGTACGCAATGTGCAGGACTCCATAGATCAAGGGAAAGTAAGGGAGGAAAAAGGACGCTATGCCAGCCGTAACACCTTACAGACTACCACCTTACTTGATGCTATTGAAGAATTTAAATTCGATGCCTGCATAGGCGGGGCCAGAAGGGACGAAGAAAAAGCCAGAGCCAAAGAGCGTGTGTTCTCCGTCAGGGATGATTTCGGCCAATGGGATGAAAAAAACCAACGCCCCGAACTCTTCGATATGCTCAATGGACGCATTGAACAGGGACAAAATGTACGGGTATTTCCCATCTCGAATTGGACAGAATTGGATGTATGGGAGTACATCAAAACAGAAAACATCAAAATCCCATCTATCTACTTCGCCCATAAGCGGGAAGTCTTTTTCCGTGATGGCTTGATCTGGACGGCTAATGAACATGTGTACAGGGAACCTCATGAGGAGGTTGTAGAGAAAATGGTGCGCTTCCGTACGGTAGGAGATATGACCTGTACCGCAGCGGTGCTCTCTGAAGCTGAAACCTTGCAAACGGTCGTGGAAGAAATCCGTCAGTCCACACTCTCAGAACGAGGCGCTAGAATTGACGATAAACGATCCGAAGCAGCGATGGAGAAGCGGAAGAAGGTCGGGTATTTCTGAGAAGCGAGGGTCTAGACTCAAGAAGCAAGAAACAAGTAGTAAGACTTGTTAACCAGTTTAAAAGAAGATTCTAGACTTTATGCTTAGGGGAGAGTAAAAAAAGGTTCTTATTTTGAGATTTTTGTTTACAAATCGCTTCTCGCTATTCTCAAAACTTATCGTGTATTCAACCTCAAACGAGTCTAGTGTCTCACATCTAGCATCTAATGTCTTTAAAAAATGGAAAATAGAAAACTTATAAAAATAGCTACCGCCGGTTCGGTTGATGATGGAAAAAGTACCTTGATCGGCAGACTTTTATACGATACAGGTTCCTTGACTACCGATAAATTGGAGGCGATCGAGAAGACAAGTCGTCAGCGGGGCTTTGATTACTTGGATTTCTCACTGGCTACTGATGGATTGGTAGCAGAGCGGGAACAAGGCATCACCATTGATGTGGCGCATATTTATTTCAATACCGATAAGACCAACTTCATTGTAGCCGATACACCTGGGCATGTGGAGTACACCCGTAACATGGTGACCGGTGCTTCCACTTCCCAAG
This sequence comes from Cecembia sp., assembly GCF_007126775.1. GTDB lineage: Bacteria > Bacteroidota > Bacteroidia > Cytophagales > Cyclobacteriaceae > Cecembia. The sequence continues at coordinate 5,659 of NZ_SLAP01000193.1, forward strand.
TAGCCATCATCCTGATTGATGCGAGAAAAGGCGTCATCGAGCAAACATATAGACATTTCTTTATCAGTAATTTGCTCCGCTTGAGCCATGTGGTGGTAGCCATCAATAAAATGGACTTGGTGGGTTATGATGAGGATGTTTTTCTGAAAATCAAAGCTGATTTCGATGCTTTGGTGGAAAAAAGCAATTTCAATAACGAGCAAATCACCTTCATTCCAATTTCTGCCCTCAAAGGGGAAAATATCGCCAAAAAATCCACTCAAATGCCATGGTATTTGGGGAATACACTATTGGATCATTTGGAGGTATTGGAGCCGGAAGATTTGCAGGAGCAAGCCTTCGCGCGACTCCCCGTTCAATATGTGATCCGTCCAAAGACCGATGCCTTTCATGATTTCAGGGGTTTCTCCGGGAAGTTGTATGGAGGCAGCTTTCGGGTTGGGGATCAGGTCACCATCCTGCCATCTTTCACCCAATCCAAAATCAAATCAATACAATTCTTTGATCAGGAATTGGAAGTGGCTGTTCCGGGAGCCTCCATTACCATCACATTGGAAGATGAGGTGGATATCAGTCGGGGGGATATGATTGTCAAGTCTTCTGAATTGCCAAATTCTGAGAAAAGCATCACAGCTACCATCTGTCAGGTGAATCACAAGCCCTTGAGAATCGGTGAAAAATACACCTTGCAGCACGGAGTCAATAGGGTATTGGCAAGAGTGGAATCCATTCAGTCCAAAATCCAACCCGATTTCAGCGGAGAGGAAACTACCGATTCCTTGAAATTAAATGATATTGGCAAAGTGAGTTTTAAACTCAGTAAAGCCATCCACTTTGATCCCTACCAGGTCAACCGTTCCAATGGAAGCTTTATCCTAATTGATGAAGGGACGTATGATACGGTGAGTGTAGGGTTTATTGTCTAGTGTACCAAGTACCATGTACTATATACCAAGTACTTGGACCTCGTTAAACAATAAAAATCAAACTCATAGGTATTTCAAATTAATGAAAATCGTGAATTAGACTATTCTTGGTACTTCGTACTTGGTACTTGGTACAACAAAATACTCTACAAAACCTATAGATTAAACTAAAAATGGAAAGCTTTAGAACCGAGATTGAGAATCCCCTTGTCGAAAAGGACATCATTGAATTGGAGCGAAAGATCAGGCTTTTTCGGGAGGGGAAAATAGATGAGGAAAAATTCCGCAGCCTGCGTTTGGCGCGTGGCGTTTATGGACAGCGGCAGCCCGGAGTACAGATGATCCGCATCAAATTGCCCTATGGACGTGTCACGGGCGATCAGCTGAAACGCATCTGTGATGTCTCGGAAAAGTACTCCACGGGTAAACTCCATATCACTACCCGTCAGGACATACAGATTCATTATGTGAGTTTGGACGAAACCCCTCAACTATGGGCTGAACTGGAGAAGGACGATGTGACATTGAGGGAGGCTTGTGGAAATACAGTTCGAAATGTAACTGCTTCTGAAGTTGCTGGTATCGATCCCAAGGAACCTTTTGATGTAACCCCTTATGCGGATGAGGTCTTCCGTTATTTTCTCAGAAATCCTGTCTGCCAGGAAATGGGCCGAAAGTTTAAGATGTCTTTCTCCTCTTCCGATGAGGATACCGCCCTTTCCTACCTGCATGACCTAGGCTTTATTCCAAAAGTGAAAGTGGTAGATGGAAAAGAAATCAGGGGTTTCAAAGTTTTGCTAGGCGGTGGTCTCGGTTCCCAACCTCGGCATGCAGACGTGATTACGGATTTCCTCGCTATTGATGAACTGATTCCATTTATCGAAGGTGTTTTAAGAGTTTTTGACCGACATGGAGAGCGTTCCAGACGTTTGAAGGCTAGGATGAAATTCTTGATCAATGAGATCGGAATAGAAGCTTTTCTGCAACTGGTAGAGGAAGAAAAAAAAGCCTTACCCTATAAAACCTATCCCATCGATGTCGATGATTACGAGGCAAGTAAAAGCCTTCCCAACCCGGAATTGGTAGCGCTTACCGAACCGCTTGATTTGGCATACGAACAGTGGAAATTGACCAACGTCATTCCACAAAAACAAGCTGGCTATGTAGCCATTGGCGTGAAAGTCTTGCTGGGAGATTTTACCACTGCCCAAGCACGGTTCATCGCTGACTTGGCAAAAGAGTATGCCAATAACGAGGTCCGCCTTACACTCAGACAGAATTTGCTGATCAGGGATGTGAAGGAGGAGTTGATTCCCTATTTCTACCAAGAGCTGAAAAAGATAGGTTTGGCAGATTATGGGTACAATTCTTTGGGAGATATCACCGCTTGTCCCGGAACCGATACCTGTAATTTGGGAATTGCCAGCAGTACGGGAATAGCGAGGGAACTGGAGAAAGTAATTGCATCTGAATATCCGCAATATCTCCAGAACCAAGACCTGACCATCAAAATTTCCGGTTGTATGAATGCTTGTGGACAGCACAATATGGCGCATATTGGTTTTCAGGGCATGTCACTAAAAGCCGGTAAAACGGTGTTCCCGGCTTTACAGGTATTACTGGGCGGTGGAACTTTGGGAAATGGCAAGGGACGCTTTGCGGATAAGGTGATCAAAATTCCAAGCAAAAGAGGACCTATGGCCTTGAGAATTTTGCTGGATGACTTTGCTCAGCACCAAGAGGCTGGAGAAGGTTTCTTGCAGTACTATGATCGCAAAGGACAAATGTACTTCTATGATATCCTCAAAAGCTTGACTGATACGAGTACCCTTACCGAAGAAGATCAAGTAGATTGGGGCAATGAAGATGCCTATAAAGTCGCTGTTGGGGTAGGGGAATGTGCCGGCGTGGTGATCGACCTGGTGGCAACCTTGCTTTTGGAGGCCCGGGAAAAGTTGGATTTATCCAAAGAAGCCTTTGTGGAAAAAAGGTGGTCTGATAGCATCTACCATACTTATGCCGCCTTGGTCAATGCAGCTAAAGCCATCTTATTGTCCGAAAGCAAAAGCACCAATTCCTATGCGAATATTGTGAATCTGTTTGATGAGACCTTCGTGGAAACAGGAAAAATAGACATCGACAGCACACTCAAGGACATCATTTATCAAATCAATCAACAAGAACCTTCTGAAACTTTTGCCA
>NZ_SLAP01000173.1 GCF_007126775.1 Cecembia sp.
AATGAACTGGTTAACCGTCAACCCTCAACCCTCCGAAATACTTCGGAGCAAGCTGAACCCTGAACACCTGAACCCTGAACACATGTACCCTCCCAAATTGTTACCTACTTTGAAAACTCCTTCAAGACCATATACTTGGTCAGGTCGGAGTGAAGGATTTCTGTAAGTTCCTGCTCATTACCCTTACTGGTTTCAGTAAAAAGGAAACCAAAGACCCCACATTGGCCCATATTGACTTCCCTTACGTGCAGCGGATTTTCAAAGTCCCTGGCTAAGGCATTAAAATCAAAGTAGGCTATGTCACCCTGTGGTACATCGCTTTGATTGTCCAGAAGAATCAAGCTGTATTGCTTGTCTTTCCTTTCTGCAAATACCGCTTCCCAATCGGGCTTTTTGGACTGGAAGAAATATTCGTAGGAATTGATTCCGTATGCAAACCAGGTCAGATCGGCTGTCGTGCACAAGCCGCCGAAGCGCATAGGATTAACCTCTATTGGAATGATTTTGCCCGGCTCGGTTTCACGGATTTCTATGTGCAAAGGAAAATTTCTTAGGTCTATTTTTTTACCAATTCCTTCCAAAAATTCCATGATGGCAGGACTTAGCCTTTCTATGATTTCTTGCGAACTGCTGTAAACCCGATCACTTACATCCACCTCAGATTTGAATACATGGTGTAGAACATTAAGGATAACAGGACGGCCATGTTGATCAAAATAACAATCAAAAGCATATTCTTCACCACTGATATAGCCTTCCAATATAAATTCCGTCTGACTTACGACCGTGTCTGGATATAGGCCACTGCTTTTTTCAATTTCCTGCTTGATTTTTGCCACTGTGGCTGACCAATCTTCTGGGCCGTCTACTTTGTGCACAGCTATACTGAAAAAACCTACTACAGGCTTGATGATAAAGGGAAAAGGAAACCGCTTGATATCCATTTGTTCCAATTCATCGAGCTGTGCTGCTTTGAAAAAGTAATCGGGATAAAGCGCTTTTACCAGTTGTCTGAAACGGAATTTATTTTTGAAAACCCTTATTTTATCCATCAAGGGACTGTTGGGAAGATGCTCTTGGATCCATTTAATGCTGTTTTCGGAATTGGTGTAAACAGGAGTAAGGGGATCTTTTTGAAGTTTTTCAATAGCGTCCTCACTGCTGATCCAATTGACCCTATGGCCTATCATAATGGCCATAGCTTCCTGGGTAGCGATTAGAGGAAATTGATTGCGAACGAGTGTCTCTTTCAAGAAATCAGAGACAAAAGGATAATCCAATAAAATCATGTATAGAAAATTTCCCGAATTTAGCTTATCTCAAATCTATCGCCACCTGATTTTTACCAGCGGTAACTTTAAAGGCTGCCTTTTCAAAACTAGGAGGACCAAAGGTACCCGTAGCATTATTGGAAAAACCATAACCATCTCTTGGAACACCAAATGCATTGGTTCTCAATTTTCCGGTATTTTGGCTGTCATGAAAAACGGAGAGGGCATAGGTGCCTTCCGGGAGATTTTCAAAGGTGTAAACAGCTTTTCCACCCTGGATTTTTACTGAAGCACTACCATGGGCCTTTTCAACGACATCGGGAAAACCATCAGATCCTTTAAACAAGAGGACCCGAACCACACCCTCATTGTTTTTCACCTTATTTACGGTAAGTTGTAAGGTGTTTTCCTCATTGGATTGGTACATCAATGCAAATAATGTCAGAATAAATAGGAACAGTTTCATAAGCAGTTTTTATAGGTTTCGGGTCGGTTGATTTTTCCAGAAGGCGTTCGTGTAAACTCCTTTACATAATGGATTTCCTTAGGTAAATGATAACGGTCAAACAGACTTTTGAGTTTTTCCAGCAATTCCCGTTCCTTTTCTGTTTCTTTTTGGGATGCCTCAACAAGGAGTATCAATCTCTGGCCTAATTTTTCATCCACTTTCCCAAAAAGAAAAAAATTCACATGACCGAAAACTGATTCAAAATCAGCTGTCATTTTCGGTTCCATTATTTCCGGTTGCAGTTTGATGCCTCCGGAGTTAACCGTAAAATCTGCCCTGCCCAGCCATTTGAAACTTTGATCATCAATGATTTCCACAAGGTCCTTTGTCTGTAATGTTTTCTTCCCTGCCATGGGAGCCTTGATCCAAAGTCTTTGATTGGAATCCGTACCTATCTTTACTTCCGGTAAGGTCCGGTAAATGAGACCAAGCGTATTAATTTTAGCCAATGCAATATGGGAGACGGTTTCGGTCATGCCATACGTCTGGTAGGCCTGGATTTTATGTGCTGCAATTTTTTGAATCAGGGAGGGGGAGGAAGGAGCACCTCCAATGATCAGTGTTTGGGTGTTTTTTAAGATTTGCAGACTCTTCACCTCCGAAAGTGCGGCAGCTACCTGCATGGGCACCATGGCAATAAAATCAAATCCCGAAACCTCCATATCCCTTAATGGGTTTTCACTTGGCTTTACCAGGTAGATTTCAGAATCCCATTCCATGCCTCTGACCAGCATCATTTTTCCTGCTACCATCCCAATATTCAGGCAGCAAAGTAGCTTGGCCCCCTTGGGTACCTGAAAAAAGCGGCGGGTTGAAGCAGCAGATACTTCCATTTGTTTTCTATCCACCAAGATATCTTTAGGTTCTCCTGTAGATCCGGATGATGGCATTTTAAAGCTTTTTTCACCGCTGAGCCATTGCTGGCAGAAATTTAATGCCTGCTGGAAATAGGGATCTTTTTCGGAGCAATTCCCTTTCTGGAGCTCCTCTTCTTGGTAAACCCTGTTTTCTATTCTTATTGTGGCCATTGTTATAAAGTCCTTATCCCAAAATTCAACAAAATTCCTGGAAGGCTGTTATCTTGCAGGGAAATTTTAAAATAATTGGAAATGGAAATTAACTGGGAAACCGTCAAGGAATACGATGATATCACTTATAAAAAATGCGATGGAGTGGCCAGAATCGCCTTTAACCGTCCTGAAGTAAGAAACGCTTTCAGGCCAAAAACTACTTCTGAACTTTTAGACGCCTTCAAGGATGCACATGAAGATACTGGCATTGGCGTGGTTTTGCTATCGGGAGAAGGACCTTCTCCGAAAGATGGGGGCCATGCTTTTTGTTCGGGCGGAGACCAAAGAGCCAGAGGACATCAGGGATATGTAGGAGAGGATGGTTACCACAGGCTGAATATACTTGAAGTGCAGCGTTTGATCCGCTTTATGCCCAAAGTGGTAATCGCCGTAGTCCCAGGTTGGGCAGTGGGTGGGGGCCATAGTTTGCATGTAGTCTGCGATCTGACCTTGGCCAGTAAAGAGCATGCCATTTTTAAGCAGACAGATGCAGACGTGACCAGTTTTGACGCCGGATATGGGTCTGCATATTTGGCCAAAATGGTTGGACAGAAAAGAGCAAGGGAAATTTTCTTTTTGGGAAGAAATTATTCTGCCCAGGAAGCTTTTGAAATGGGGATGGTCAATGCCGTAGTGCCACATGATGAATTGGAGTCCACCGCTTATGCATGGGCCCAGGAAATATTGGAAAAATCCCCTACGTCTATCAAAATGCTAAAATTTGCCATGAACCTGACAGATGATGGAATGGTAGGGCAACAGGTTTTTGCAGGTGAGGCAACAAGGTTGGCCTATATGACAGAGGAAGCCAAAGAGGGCAGGGATGCCTTTTTGGAGAAGCGTAAGCCAAATTTCAGGAAGATCAAATGGATTCCTTGAGAAGGGGAGAGAGAGGATTGGAGCGTGATGAGTAGGCAAAAGGCGAAAAGTAAAAGGTAAAAGGGGTTGGAGCTTTGAAGGTTTGAGGAGATCGTTTCTGATCTTAGAAAGGATTTTGAATCACTAAGCACACCAAGGGTGTGAAGAAAAAGTCCTAATAATCTCAGAAGAGTTCAAAGTGAATTTGGCTTATCCTTGTCACCTCGACGAAGGAGAGGTCTTTAACGAAGAATGGTTTAGAGCTTGGTAGCTTGCTTTATTATGAGTCCAAGCCTGGAGACTTTAACTAAGGTTTTTAAACCACTAATTACACAAATTTTACTGATTTAAAGCTTTGTAGGGATCTGATATATTTAATGAGATCAAAACCATCAGGGAAAAAGAATTAGGCGCGAGACTTGCGAATTTCAGCAGATGTTCTTGATACTACTGCTTTGAAGAATAGTCGAAGGCACTTGATAACATAGGATAGGGTGCAGTCCTATCCATATGGAATTCTCGGTCTACTACGCGGCCCGGGGCTGAAGAGCTTGTCCCGAGAATCGAGGCCACGGATAATTTGATTACACCATATACCTGTCCATTGCGGTTTAAAAATGAGCTGAAAGCTCAATGACCAATAGTGCCGCGCTGCAACCACGCGACAACGGTGCGAAAAGCTTCGCTTTTTATGTGCCAAAAATCACTGCTAAGAATAAATAAAATCAATTTTTTCAATCCATGAAACTACTGGGCTTGATTGGAGGGACTTCTTGGTACTCCACCATAGAATATTATAAACTGATCAATGAACTGGCTGGAGAGCACATTGGGCATGATCAAAATCCATCCCTGCTGATTTACAGTCAGAACATTCAGCTTATGCGGGAACAGGACAAGGAAAAAATCAATCAAACATATTTGGAAATTTCCCGGAAATTGGAATCGGCCGGTGCAAAAGGAATTCTTATTTGTGCCAACACCCCGCATATGGTTTATGATTTTGTACAGCCGCAAATCGGTATTCCTATTTTGCATATTGCAGAGGCAATTGGAAGAAAGGCGAAGAAAATGGGCTTACAAAAATTAGGACTTTTAGGAAACCGGCCTACCATGACAGGTGACTTTATCCCATCTTATTTGAAAAGGAATTTTGACATAGAAACCTTAATTCCCGATACAGAGTTTATCGATCGGTCCCATTATTTTGTTTCCAAAGAACTTACTTTGGGGATTTTTACGGATGAGGCGAAATCCTTTTACCAAAAGCAAATGGAACTCTTGGCTGGAAAGGGTGCTGAAGGAATGATTATGGGTTGCACAGAATTGCCCTTATTGATTAAAGAGGAAGACTCAGAATACCCTTTGATTTCTACCACCCAATTGCATGCACAGATGGCGGTTGATTTTATTTTGGGTGCATATTGAATGAATCAGGCCCAAAGGGAAGAGATCTGACAATCCATTGCCGAACCGAAGGTAAAGAAAATTGGGAGGTCGGAGGGCGGATTTCTATTTTTAACCCCAAACAAAGTACACATAGATTTTCTGGAGTCAACTGTCTGATTTTAAAAATGGCTTGGTGTCGCCAAGTCATGCCCTGTACATGTGACATTTGTTTTCTCCCATAATAACTTGGAACTGGCCTAGAAATTCCAATGGAGAATTCTGGTTTAAATAAATACCTTATTGATTGGATTTTATAGAATAATATAGGTGGATATAAAGACTTAGTTTATTAAATTTTTCAATATCTTTCCATATCTAAAACCGGCAACTATGAAAAAAAGCACTATTCTTTTTACCACCCTTTTAATGGCTTTTTGTTTTTTGCCAGAAAGGGTAGTTTTTGCTCAGGACAACCAGGAAGAAATTCCAATTTTTCTAATCAAAGTTATCGATGGAAATGAGTTTATCGGTCAGATAATCGATGAAGATGATGAAAAAATCATCCTCCTTACTGAAAAATTTGGAGAGATTACCATAAAAAAATTAGATATCCAAAGAAGAACACTTGTCAGTGGGAAGCAGGTTGTTGATGGGGAATTATGGTTTGAAAACCCACAGGCGACACGCTACTTTTTTGCACCCAATGGCTATGGAATCCAACCTGGGGAGTCTTATTACCAGAATGTTTGGATATTTTTCAATCAGTTCACCTTTGGCGTTTCAGAAAATTTCTCCATTTCCGCGGGATTGGTCCCCTTGTTTTTATTTGCTGGGGCACCAACCCCGATTTGGATAAACCCTAAAGTTTCTATTCCTGTAGTACGGGACAAGTACAACATTGGAGCGGGGGCGCTCGTGGGTACAGTTTTGGGCGGAGGAGGAGCATTCGGCGTTCTTTATGGGGTAAATACTTTTGGCAACAAGGATAAAAACATTACCCTTGGTTTGGGTTGGGGTTTTTCTGATGGTCAGATTGCCAGTTCGCCTACCATTACCTTGAGCGGGATGGTGCGTACTGGTCCAAAAGGGTATTTCCTCACCGAGAATTACATCATCAGCACTGGATTTGAAACATTTGGCTTGATCTCTCTGGGAGGAAGGAGATTGATCAACAACGTCGGTTTGGATTATGGGTTGATTATTCCTGTCAATAGTTTTGCCGATGGCTTCTTTGCTGTGCCCTGGCTCGGTTTGACAGTGCCTCTAGGCAAAAATTAAATTCCATTTGTGAAGGTCTGTATTTAGCTTTAACTTCCCGAATGAAGCATTTTGAAACCGAGTATATTACTCATGATAAATACAAACTTTATCTGCAGGCATGGCTTCCAGAACAGCCAGTCGCTTCTTTATTGCTGGTTCATGGACTTGCCGAGCACAGCGGCAGGTATGCCCATTTGGCCAAAAAACTGGTAGAGGCAGGAGTTGCTGTTTTTAGTTTTGATGGAAGAGGACATGGGAAGTCTGCAAAAACTTACCCTACGGCCTATTTTGGCAATTATCAGGATTATCTCAAAGACATCGATGCCCTTTTTCAAAAAGTAAAGGCCTATTATCCAGGGATTCCAAATTTCATTTTTGGGCATAGTATGGGTGGGGGAATGGTTGCAGCCTATGCCCTTCATCATGGACCTGACGCGGATGGCATCTTGCTCAGCGCACCTGCACTTCAGCCTTCAGATGATATTTCCAAGTTCCTGATCGGAGTTTCCGGCTTGTTGAGTAAGATCGCCCCCAAACTTAAAGTGCTTAAACTGGACAGCAGCAAGATATCCCGTGACCTCAAGGAAGTTGAAAAATATGATACCGATCCTTTGGTATATCATGGACCTGTGCCGGCCCGTACCGGGCATGAACTTTTGAGGATGATGCAGGGCATCAAAGAAAAGGTAGCTACTTTCCAATATCCGGTCTTGCTGCTTCATGGTACGGAAGACCAATTGACTGATCCCAAAGGGACGGAGTTTTTTTTCAGAAATATTGCTTCGGAAGACAAGACCTTTCACCGTTATCCAGGACTTTTTCATGAGCTGATCAATGAACCGGAAAAGGAAACCGTGATGAATGATATACTTCATTGGTTGCAGGAGAAATATTGAAAATGAAGACCTTAAGATAAAACCAACAAAAAAATTATTTTTCAAATATTTAAAAATGTATTTGGAATATAAAAAATTGTTGATTTATTTTACAGGGATAATTTTTATCCTAAAATTCTCTAAAGGCATTATGAAAAAGATTCTTATAACAGGCGGAGCAGGTTTTTTAGGCTCCCATCTTTGCAAAAAACTGCTCCTTGAAGGCAATCAGGTCCTGGCTGTTGATAACTTTTATACGGGTAGAAGAGACAATCTGACTGATCTTTTGGACCACCCCAACTTGGAGGTGCTCCAACACGACATTACCACGCCACTTTTTGTGGAGGTAGATGAAATATACAATCTGGCGAGTCCAGCCAGTCCCATACATTACCAATATGATCCGGTGCATACTACCAAAACATCAGTATTAGGCGCCATTCATATGCTGGGTCTGGCCAAGAGACTCAATATAAAAATATTACAGGCAAGTACATCAGAGGTTTATGGAGACCCGGCTGTACACCCTCAGCCCGAGTCTTATTGGGGAAACGTCAACCCCATAGGCCCCAGGGCCTGCTATGATGAGGGAAAGCGTTGTGCTGAGACTTTATTTTTTGATTACCATAGACAGCACAAGGTTCAGATCAAGGTAATGCGGATTTTCAATACATATGGACCACATATGCAGGCCAACGATGGCAGGGTGGTCAGTAATTTTATCATGCAGGCCTTGCATGATCAGCCGATTACAATTTACGGTAATGGCAGTCAGACCAGAAGTTTTTGTTATGTGGAAGACCTCATTGAAGGCATGTATGCTTTGATGCAGACTTCCAAAGAAGTTACCGGCCCGATCAATATTGGAAATCCCGGTGAATTTTCCATGTTGGAATTGGCGCAGACCATCATAGAATTGACTGGTAGTAAAAGTGAGTTGGTATTCAAGCCACTTCCCCAAGACGACCCTAAGCAAAGGAAGCCGGATATCCGCCAAGCACAGGAAGTATTGGGTTGGGAACCAAAAATCAACTTGAGGGAAGGTTTGGAGAAAACCATTGCCTATTTTGAAACCCAGATTCCCGAGCATATCGGTAAAATTGTCCTTTAAACTGAACCCTGAACCTACTTTGTTCAAATGTTCAATCCGCCACGCCTGTACGCCTGTGGAGTAGCGGACAAGTCGTTCATAGTTTTACGAATCTTGTAAAGTTCACTTGTACCCATGAACTTCTGAACCATGAACCCTGAACTCCTGAACTTCTGAACCCTGAACCTTGAACCTTGAGCCCTGGACCTACTTCGTTCAAATGTTCACAGTTCATAGTTTTACGAATCTTGTAAAGTTCACTTGTACCCATGAACTTCTGAACCCTGAACTTCTGAACCTTGAACTTCTGAACCTCGAACCCTGAACCCTGAACCCTGAACCTACTTTGTTCAAATGTTCACAGTTCATAGTTTTATGAATCTTGTAAGGTAAACTAGAACCCATGAACTTCTGAACTCTGAACTCTGAACCTACTTCGTTCAAATGTTCACAGTTCATA
>NZ_SLAP01000195.1 GCF_007126775.1 Cecembia sp.
GTTCCTCACTCAGAATGACGGTTACTCTTATCTGTCATTGCACATATGATAAATCTATACCCCCCTTAAAAACAGCAAAGCGTCGATTCACATCGACGCCTAAAAGTTTTGCAAGGTTAGTAAAAAATATCGTTTGCTGTACGTTTTCAAAAGTACACCTTAAAGATTGCCCCAACGCAAAGAGAATATTAAATAAGCTTTAATTAAAAGTATACTTTTTCCTGAAATGTTAATATTGGGGTAATTTTACCGCTTCGAAATTTTATTGAAAGTGATGTTGCGCTGCAATTTGGAGCGAAATCTATCCAAGTCTTCCGGACTTTTGGCGCTGTGTTTTGTTCCTCTTCCCTGAACCCGTTCTCTCCACATCCTGAAGGAACTTGCTTTCATTTCCCTGCGCATCAGCGTAATAACTTCCTTTTCGGAAAGTCCAAACTGAGCGGTAATGGCATCAAAGGGTGTCCTGTCTTCCCAGGCCATCTCAATAATCCGGTCAATAGATTCTGTAGAAAGATTTTTGAGTTTCTTCATATTCCCTAAACTTTAGCTTTCTTCCATTGTTTTTCAATCAATGCAAAAAGTCAATATAGTTTGGTTCAAAAGGGATTTAAGGTTACAGGACCATGAGGCCCTTGCAGCAGCTATCAAGGATAGGATACCACTTATTCTAATCTATTGTTTTGAACCTTCCTTGTTGCATGCCCCTCAAAGCGAGTACAGACATTGGCGCTTCGTCTGGCAAAGCCTTGAAGACATGAACATGGAATTGGCAGGATGGGATACCAAAGTGCATATTTTTTACCAAGAAGTATTGCCTGTATTTGAAAATTTATTGCAATACTATCAGATACAGCAAGTGTTCTCCCATGTGGAGACGGGCATTGGGCTTACTTATAAAAGAGACAAGGCAATTGCCGGATTTTTTGAAGCCCATTCAATCGTCTGGCAGGAGTTCAGGCAGCAAGGAGTTACCCGAGGCAGAAAAAATAGGAAAAATTGGTCTAAAGACTGGTATGCCATGATGTCTGCACCTATCGCAAATCCGGAATTTTCCAAAGCAAATTTTTTAACTCTATCTAACACCTTTGTGCAAAACACCCAACAGTCTCTCATTCCTGATCTTTTGAAAACTGCTCAGCCGAATATGCAAAAAGGTGGCGCTAAGTTAGCTCAGAAATATTTAGATTCTTTCTTTTCCGATAGGGTTAAAAATTATAACAAACATATCAGTAAGCCCGAGTTGAGCCGTAAGGGTTGTAGCCGATTGTCTCCTTACCTGGCTTGGGGCAACCTGTCCATGCGGCAGGTATATCAAGCGGCAGAAAAAAGAAAAAAGGAGAAATTTCAAGTACGAAATCTGACCAATTTCCAGTCCCGCTTGCGCTGGCACTGCCATTTTATCCAGAAATTTGAGATGGAGTCTCAAATGGAATTCAGGCATGTCAATATAGGTTTTGAAGAACTTGAAAAACCCTTTGATGCAAATAAAGTCAATGCTTGGAAGGAGGCTAGGACAGGCTATCCTTTGGTAGATGCCTGCATGCGTTGTTTACAGGAAACCGGTTACCTGAATTTCCGCATGCGGGCTATGGTGGTTTCTTTTCTGACCCATCATCTCTGGCAGGATTGGAGGACCGGTGTGGACCACTTGGCCCGTTTATTTTTGGATTTTGAACCGGGTATCCATTACCCGCAGTTTCAGATGCAGGCAGGCGTAACCGGGATCAATACGGTTCGTATCTACAATCCGGTCAAGCAGTCCCAAGACCATGATCCGGAAGCGGTTTTCATAAAAAAATGGTTGCCGGAATTGAAACATGTGCCCGCTTCCTTGATTCATGAGCCCTGGAAGTTGACGGGTATTGAGCAAGATCTGTATCAGGTGAAAATCGGAGTTGACTATCCCGCTCCCATAGTAGAATTAGAAGCTGCGGGCCGTTTTGCCCGGGAAAATATCTGGAAGGCCCAGAAACTGCCCTCAGTACAAAAGGAAGCCAAAAGGATATTGAACAAGCATACGGTACCTAATCGTTGGCCCTGAGTTTTTAGAAGCTAGAGACGAGAATCAAGAGGCAAGAGGCAAGAAACAAGAAACAAGAAAAAATTTATGCATATTCAAGCAGAGAAATTGGAGTTATTAAAATTGATTTTAAGTACTGATAGTCAAGAAATATTGGCATCGGTAAAACAGATCTTTGAAAAACACGAGAAAGTTGACTTTTGGAAATCATTAACAAAAGAACAACAGGAGGAAATAGAAGATGGTGTTAAAAAAATTGAAAATAATCAAACAATAGATTACGATCTTTTTATAACCAAATTTAAGAAATGAGAAAGGTAGTTTTATCTTTTAAGGCCGCCCAAAAACTAGAAAAACTTTTGGATTATCTCCAAAACCAATCACCTAATAAAACCAATCACTTATTTTCCTATCGCTTTACCTGACTCATCCAGTTGCCCCAAGCGAGGCCTAGTCTACAGGTTATCAGTCCAATCAATGCTGCTATTCCCAGCCCTTTGATCAGATCCCAGCCCTGACTGATGTAGTTGGGGTGGAAGATGTAGCGGTAAGGGGAATCCGGATTGGCGAAATAGGGGAGGGAATACCGGCCAAAGAACCATCCTCGGCCATATTCGGACATCTGCAATTCTGCAAAATACCATTGCGCTGGAACAAAGCTGATCACAAAACCAATAGAAAGTGCAGCTGCTAAAAACCATTTATTGCTGTTTTTCCATTTGGCCACCATCAGGTCAATCACCAAAGCAGGAACCACCAAGATAAATGGGAAATGGAAGGGCTGAAACCTTGTGATGTAATTATATACGGGACTCAGTTTAGGTTCTGCCGGGAAAAGGGGCAAAATCCAGACCATGCCGGCCATCAATAAGGTATAGACAATGGCCATTTTTGTAGCCCCCCATTTGTATGGAGAGGCATAGGCCACGGAAACCATCAAAATCGGTAAAGCAGCCAAAGCCACCTGATAAGTCAGAACATGGTGCTGCCTGCTGAGGAAGAAATACTCCGCAAAGAAGGTATAGCCCATTACCAATAGAAAACCTGAACTCAATGCATATAGCCAGTGCAGGTGGCTTTTGGCTTTTTCTTGTATATCATTACCCAACCTGTTTTGTACAGCGATCACGGAGATCAGTGCACCAAATTGGATGACTATCATGCCGAGTCCAAGTACCGCATGTGGTGGGGAAAGTATTTTTACGTCCAGTCCGTAAGTGTTGTGCCACCAATCATCAAAGGGTGCTGATGTCAACATCGCAAAGGCGCCCCAGATGCAGAACATGGCGCCTAAGGAACCATAGAAAATACCCCAAAACTTGATGGTCTGTTGTTTTTCTTCCTTACTGCCCCAAAAACTGGTTTTGAGTACATTGATACCGGAAAAAATGCCTGATATGATGGCGCCTAGATAAATGGCCAAATGGGGAGGCGAGAGTAAACCGTCCCTTCCCACACTCATGTGCCAGGAAATATCCCATTGCAAACCTATTGCAATGCAAAAAGAAGCGAATACGGAGGCATAAATAAAGCTTGGTATTACCCGTGTAGAAACGGAAGACGCTGTTCTCACATCTTCTTCCAAGGTTAGGGTACTGAAATTCGTTTTCATATCTATTTTATTCAACTTCTACATCAAAGGCTCCATTGACGATTTCTCCGTCAATTTTTACTTGTATCCAAATTCTATAATTCCCTTTTTCGGGGAAAGCATAGGGAAAACTCACCATGCTGTGGTCTTCGTGCTCAGGGTCTTCCCAATTATAGTGAACCATATCACCCATTAAGAGACTGTCTCTTTCTGCATCTGGGAGCTTATCAAGAAAAGACACTACCTGATCAATACTATCCTGAAAACTTAGGCTTTGGGGGATATCCGTAAATCCTATTTTTCCCGACTTGAACCTTTCCAAAAGCATCTGCTGTGATCCCATAGAATAATTACCGGTAGGGTGGAGGTGTATGTACACTGAGCCGTCATGCTTCAATACAACAGCATGGCCCATCATACCTAAGTAAGCTTCCAGTTTAGCAGGCTCACCCGCAGGATCAAATAGTGCAAAGTCCAGATTATACAATTTCCCAGCCTCGAATTTTCCGGTTTCTGTTTCCCAAACAGCCGAATATCCCCCTGGCAGTTCTGTCTTGATTCCAGGTTTGCCGCAGATCATAATATCCCCATCCAAATTGATCGATTTGTTGGAAATCGGATTGGAAAAAGTATAGGTGTCATCTCTGCCTAAAACTACAGCTTCATTCGAAGCCAACCTGAAATTGCTTGATGCAGGAATATTCAACTCAGAAACAATAGTTTCAGCAAAGCCGGTGTAGCGTGTGATATCCGCAAAAACATGATATTCTCCCGAAGGTAACGGAGGCAATTTGACTTTGAAGTTCAAGGTGTCCAAACGTTCAGGATGCAAATGGGCAAATACATCCAAATCCCCTTTTCGGATCAAAAAGAGGTGCATGAGTTTGCCATGGTCAGGAACAATAAAACTTATTTTTCGGGTGATCCTTCCCTGAGTACTTTTGAGCGGGTCTACTGCGAGATGCAGGTAATTTCCATCGCGGTTACTTTCAAAAGTGGAAGTGCCGCTAAGCGGTTCGAACATGTAATCCCTATACTGCTTGGATTCAGCATCCCACCATGACTTTCCTCCCCAAAGAATCAAAAGCATCACGATGGTTCCGACTATCCCTCCGATTTGCTTCCTTTTTTGGCTTTTTAACGACCTTTCTACCCCTGGTTCTCGGATGGAATCGCTCATTGCCGAAGCTACAATAGTAACCATCAATATTACCAATAGAACTCCCAAAAGCGCAAGCACTATACCCAGTTCAATAGGCATTTCCTTTTGTGCAGTAGGTACTGCCATGACTGGAACGATGGCTTCAAAGGTTTCATTTCCCAGCTTCATGATCAATTGTACACTGGAAGTACCGGATTCCATAAACCAAAGTTCTCCTTCATATTTCCCCAATTCCCCTGCGACAGGATATAGGGGGTCTGCTTTCGGGGTTCCCTTCAATCCTGCGGACCAGTATACGGGTCTTGCTTCCATAATCAGGCCATCCGGATTCTCTGGAATGATCACGGTGACCATGGCTGTTCCAGGAACTACATCCGGGGGATTGATATTGGCCAAAACCCGATAAGGACCTAACAAACCTTCAAAAATAACTCCGGGACTCCCCACATGGCTGCTGAAGAGGACAAGCATTAGAATTGGAATCAGTATTTTTTTGAGCATGGTTTAATTTAATCTGATTTCCCAGGTAAATAAAAAACAATTCGCTACCCAATTTAATAAAAAATGGGCGAAAACCATTTCCGCCCATATTTTTGATCGATAATTTCCGTGATTTATTTTTTCTTTCCCGGCTGATACCTGATCCGCGCATTTTTTATCACATCTTCTTTGTAATAATTCACTTCTTTGAACTCCCCATTGGCATATTTTTCGGCCTGGTCTACAAAGTGCGGAGAGAAAGGATTACCGCTTTGTCCTCCTGCCAGAATGCTTTTGGCTTTCACTTTATCGCCAAATTCCACAACGGCCACAAAGCTATTTCCCACATTGCCATACCACCGCTTCGTATTGGGATAAGCTCTGCTGCCGTAGGCAGCCAGTGAACCCCAAAGTGAAGAATTATATCCCACAGGAAGGCTGGGCAGCTCATCAAAGAATTTGCCCTGGATTTCATTGGTTACCCTTTGGAAGCGGTTGATCGCTCCCCAAGGGGTATTCCAGCTGCCGAAATCCTTGCTTAGTTTATCGATAGCTTTTTCGAAAGCCTCTATTTTCATCGCATCACTGGTTTCTTCAGCCAGGAAATCAAAAATATAGCGGTCCCAAGGCCTGTCCAGTTCCCTGGCATCTGCCATCAGCTGTCCTCCCCAGAAAACAGCCAAACTGGTTCCCACAGAGTTTACTCCGGTCTTGAGGTCCCAACTGCTCAATATTTGCATGGGCTCCTTCAATTTTTCTTTTTTTGGATCTGTTGCAGGCAGGGCATTGTAAGCCTTTTGCAATGCAGGCACCAAAGGCTCAAAAGCCATAAGGGTAGGCTCGTATGCGGCGGAAATCAGGGATGCCAAGGTAAAGTTCTTTTGATCTGTTAATACCCTCACAGCATTCAAGCCCCTTGCATTTTCCAAATCCCAGGCCATATAGTCAGGATAATCCTCTTTTTTGGGACTGAATGGTCCTGCGGCAGTAAAGGGTGTGGAATTACAGTTTTGTATCCAACCGTTTTCAGGATTCTCAATGTAGATCATTTCATCCACCTCATGCAGTCCATTCCAATCGGTGGCGGGATTGCTTCCATCCACCACATTTCTCCAATCAAATTGAGAATCTCTAATGGGTATAAAGTTGCCATGGTAGTACACAATATTCCCGTCCTTATCTGCATAAACAGTGTTATTGGAAGAGTTGGTCTTCAGGTCCATGGTGGCCTTGAACTCTTGGTGGTTTTTGGTTTTGGTTCTGGTATATGATTGTGTCAAAGCTTTTTCCCTTTCCACCATTAGCGAAATGGCCACCCATTTACCATCATCTTCTCTGATGACAGGACCGTGATGGCTATAGAAGGCAGTGATTTCCCTTTCCAGTATTTCATTTCCTTCTTTGTATTTGAGGGGAATGGTTTTTTCGGTCAATGGCCTCCATTCCTCTCCAAACAGGTAGTGATATTGGCCATTCCTTTTTTCCACTGTCAGGGCAAAGTGGTCAATGGCATCAGCCCGGCTTGAAGTATGCATCCAACCATTGTACTCATTGAATCCTTGATAGATGAAGAATTGCCCCCAAGTTACTGCCCCATAAGCATTCAGCCCTTCCTCACTAACCATATGCACCTCAGGCCTGAAGTAAAAGGAAGTATGGGGATTGATCAGTAAGAGCGCATTTCCGGATTGACTTAATTTAGGAGCAATAGCAAAACCATTGGAGCCTCTGGGTTCTTCCATCCAGTCTCTTTCCTGGAGAACCAAATGGGCATGGAAATCTTTGTCGTAGAAAGCCTTTAATTGGTTGACCGAAATGGTTTCTATATCTCCGCCAATACTTCCCTCACTGAAGGTCAGGGCCATCCAAGGCTCAAAATTGGTGATCAGTTTGGGCTTAACTTCCGGATGGGTATGAAGGAAATAGTTGATGCCATCTGCCCAGGCATCCATCAGTTCTTTCAACCAAGCGGGGGAGTTTTCATATTCTTTTTTTACCACTGCCTCATCGATGTACAACTTCATGCGAAAATCCGTGTAGAGCTTTGATATGCCTTCCACTTCAGCCATCCTGCCCATGGCATTGATGTAATTCACTTCAACACGGTTAAAATCATCTTCGCACTGGGCATATATCATCCCGAAAACAGCATCTGCATCAGTTTTCCCATATATATGGGGGATACCCCATTGGTCTCTAAAGACTTCTACATTTTCTGCCCTTTGCTGCCAATGCTGGAGATCATTTTGGGCATAGCCAAAAGACAAGAAGAGCAGAAAAACACAGTATATTGGTAATTTTTTGATCATATTTGGGTGGGTTAATTTCTGGTCTTAAATACAGGTTTTAATCGCTTAAGTTGATACATTTTTTCAATTGTAACCATGTTTTTTAAATGCCTTGTCAATAAATAACATATGGAAAGGTAAGGCATTCGTCCAGTATTCCCAGGTATGGGCCCCAGGTCTTTCGGTATATTCGTGGGCTGTGCCATTTTCCAATAAAAGTTGGTGGATTTGTCTATTGGTGTCAATTAAGAAATCATCTACACCGCAATCTATAAGCAATGCTATTCCATTTTCATGCATCTGGTTCACAAGTCCGACAGCGGTGTATTCACTAAAAGGCGACTTGTATTGGATATTTCCCAACATCATTTTTTGGCTTGCTTTCCTTGCCTCTCTCAAAGCAGGTCCGGTTTTCCATAAATCTGTATCAATATTCATAACACCACTCATGCTACCGGCTGCGATAAATAATGCGGGGTTTTTGGCGCTCAGCATCATGGCTCCATGCCCTCCCATGGAAAGGCCGGTAATGGCCCGTGCTTCTCTTTTATCGATGGTCCTGTAGTTCTGATCTATATGCGGAATAAGTTCCTTGATGATGTAAGTTTCATATTGGACAGAATCCAACATGGGACTGTCGAAATAATAAGAGGCCGGTCCAACGCCTGGAGTAATAATCAGGACCTGATATTGGTTAGCCAGGTCGATCAATAGATTTTCTTGGGTCACCTTATCGTGCCAATCCGAAAAACTTCCCGAGCCCCCATGAAGTAAATAAACAGAGGGAAATATTCTTTCTGCTTCGGAATAGCCATCAGGTTTCACGACAGCTGCTTTGAGGTATTTGTCCATTGCCTGACTGTATACCTGAATAGTATCTACTTGGGCGGAGGCCTGAAATATCAAGCCTAGAAGCATGATTGCAAGGAATATTTTTTTCATTTCATCAAATCTAGTTTACCTATAAAAGTATGAATTATAAGGGGATGAAAAACCCAAAAAATGTAAACGGTAAAAAATGCTGGCTGATAAAATGGAAAAGGGATGAATATCCACCCCTTTTTTAACAAATTCAATGGAATTTTTTCACCTTTTCCTGCTCTGCAACAGAGGAAAAACCATCGGCTAATCTTGCAGCGTAGTTATTCAGTAATTCCATAACTCTTTCCTGTTTTTTGGATTTGACGATCAATCCGGCATGGTATTCCAAAGGGACACGGAAACAGACCTCTTGATCATCAAAAGAAGAGAGGTCCGGATGTTCGTATTTGGAAAGTGTAAGTACAATACCCGCATAGCCTTTCGTGACTTTGGGGAGTTTATAAGATTTGTCTTTGGAAATAGCATCCTCTATATTGGCCCACTCTGTCCATAGGTTGATATCCGTTGCCCCCTCTACCATTTCTGCCAAATGAGCTCCTCCTACCCTTGAAGAAGTTTCCAGAAAATAAATTTGACCATCTTCTTTACCTTTGATGAATTCCGTGTGGGCTGCTCCATTTTTCATTCCAAAAGCCTTCATTACTTTTTTATTGGCTTCTTTTATGGCTTTATCATCTTCAGTTCCATATTCTATATTGGCACTTCTGAATATGCCACCTCCTTGGGAGATCTCCATGGGGGTGGCCAAGTAGCGGGATACGGTACAAAAAATACTTTTACCCTCTAAATTAAGGCTATCTGCATGGTATACATCACCGGGCTTGAACTGTTCTACCAGGTATTTGATCCGATTGTCTCCCAAGTCATGAATATTTTGCCACAGGCTATCTTTATCATGGACCTTGATGATACCATTGGCCGAGGCTTCTGAACGGGGTTTGAGTACCCAAGGTGCAGGAATTGTATCTGCAAAGGTATTGATTTCCTCATCGTTGAATAGGGCTGAAAACGGAGGAACCAAGACGCCGGAATCATGTGCACACATTCTCATGGCCAATTTATCCCTGAAATACCTTCCTGTGGTTTGCCCCATTCCAGGAATCCGAAGGTTTTCCCTCAGATAAGTGGCTTTTTCTACATCATAATCATCCAATGCCACCACAGCATCAATCTTGGTATGTTTCATGATTCCTGCCACCCCCGCAAGTAATTTGTCCATGTCCCAGTCCAGATCCTGTCCGGGCATGTAATAGATCTCATCCAGGTATTCATGCGGCCAATTACTTTCCCTCAGCTTTTCTGAAGTAACCAAAAAAACCGTATTGCCTGCTTTTTTCAAGGCAATCAAAAAAGCATTTCCTTTAAAATAATTAGAAATGCACAAGAAAGTTTTGTGTTCCTTATTCATCGCTTCTTAAAGATTTTCCATGAATTTAAGTAATAAATGCACACCAAAGGCAGTACCATGCTTGGTTTTTGCAAATTCCGAGTCTCCAAAAGCTGTTCCTGCAATATCCACATGGGCCCATGAGGCATGTCCACCGGTAAAGCATTCCAGGAATTTAGCTGCTGTAATAGCCCCGGCAAATGGTTTCCCATGGAAATTTTTGATATCGGCAATTTCAGAATCCATTTCTTTTTGGTAAATGTCCCACATGGGAAGCGGCCAAAGGCGTTCTCCTACAGCATCGCCACTTTCCATTAATTTTTGGATAAGGACTTCGTTTTTTGAAAACAAGGCGGCACATTCATAGCCAAAAGTGCCAACAGCACTTCCGGTAAGTGTTGCGAAATCCACAATATGCTCAGGCTGGTAATTTTTGATCATATAGCTGAGTGCATCTGCCAGGATCAATCTGCCTTCTGCATCGGTATCAATTATTTCTATGGTCTTACCACTGTGACTTTGAATTACATCAGAGGGCAGGTATGCCCGTTTGTCTATGGCATTTTCCACACAGGGCACAATTGCCGTTACCTGAACAGGGATGTCAAGGTCTGCAATGAGTTGCATGGCTCCCAACACAGTGGCAGCACCTCCCATATCGCATTTCATATGTACCATGCCCTGGGTTTTGATATTTAATCCTCCTGTATCAAAAGTAACCCCTTTTCCTACCAGTCCAACGTGTTTTTGAGCATTTTTGGGCCTGTATTCCAAAATGATAAACTGTGGTTCTCTTTGACTTCCCTGCGCTACAGCTAAAAAGGCATGCAGTTGTTCTTTTTCTGCCTTTTTCCGGTCATAAATTTTAACCGTCATGCCATGGGATTTGCCTGCTTCTTTTGCCCAGTCAGCCAAATATTGGGGAGTAGCTGTATTTGGAGGGAGATCGACCATTTTAAAGGTCTGAATTTGGGCAGCAGCGATCTTCTCGGCCTTTTCTACGATTTTTTCAGCCTCGGAGAGGGAGTAGGAAACCCCCATTTTCACCTTGTCCCAATCTTTTGGAGCTTTTTCAGCAGTTTTGAAATGTCCCAAGCGGTAAGTACCCAGCAGCAGTCCAGAAACAGCAGCTTCCAATACCTGCTCGTTAAAATCTTTGGAAATTACCAAAAGCACATCCTCTTGAAACAGGTTTTCCTGTTTTGCTGTAATTCTCCTGAAGGAATTCTGGATTGATTTGTAATCAGGTTCTTTTCCAAGCCCCAAAAAAAGAAATACTTGGCCCTCATCGGGTTTTTCCAATAGGAATTGGCTGTCTTTTTTACCTGAAAAAAGTGCATTGCTTACCTGGGCAGAGGGAAATTCCAATTTAGAAAGAAAAGCATTTCCGCTTTCCAAAAAAGGAAGAATGACCAGTCCTTTAAATTGGTCTACTTTTTTGTTTAACTGCATAGAATGAAATTAAAAAGGCTCGCGCTTATTATTTTCAAAAATATAATAATAAAAGCTCAGCTAAAGAGATTTTTAAAGAAATTTATAAGGCAAAAATGCCTATTGTTCAAAAATCACCTGTCTTCCATCACTCAAGTTGACAATGGCCTTGTTTTGACAATCTGAATCCGCTTCATAATTTAGGTTGTGTGTAGTGGCTAAAGTCGTATTTCTAAAAATCCGCCATGTTTCTCTTCCGGTATTGGGTAGATGTTGCCCTGAAAGGATACAGCTTGCTTGGTATTTCTTTGGGTTATTGGGCTCCATGCGTATAGGTCTTCCGGTAATATTTCTTCCATTTAAACTACCGGTGACTTCAAATTCCGATAAAGTACTGTTTGTAAAAGATAAGGTGAATTCATATTCCCCATTTACCCGGGTAGAAGAACCAAACTGATCCAAGATAAGAAGGTCTGAAAAGCTTTCTGTTCTCCGATTAAAGTTTAATAACTGGCGAAACTCACGGGATCCTTCAATACGGAAATTTTTAACTTCATAGTCCTCATAGGATATAAGGGTAATCCTTTCAAAAGTACCCGGTTGTAGGAATTCTAAATGGATTTTTCCTTTTCGTTCAATGGTATTCCCTCTGGGACAATCCCTTTCAACATCAAAGTCGAGGGTAACTTTCCGGTCTGTTTCATTGATCAGGATATCAGGGCAGCCGGGAAGCGAAAGTGTATCGGCATTTCTGTAGGCATCCAGGTTTTGAAATGCAAAAAGATAGGACTCTTCCAGGGCAAAAGAAACCCTGAAAATCTCATTCCCCTCTACTTGAAGATCAGTAGTGATATCCTTATCAATGTCAGGATTGCAGGCGAATAAAATAACTAAGAGAACTAAAATATATGGTCGTGTAAGCATCATTAGAATTTGTCTGTAAATCTATACGCTTTCATTGACAATTAAAATGATGCCAAAATAGGGATTCCCTGCTTTTTTTTACTTGGGGGATTCTTTATATTCAAAAATCTATAAATTTAAAAGCATATGACACATACCGAAGGCATGCTCCGCGAAGGGGCATTGAAAGGAAAAACCATATTGGTTACCGGTGGAGGAACCGGTCTTGGAAAATCCATGGGAATTTATTTTTTAAAATTAGGTGCCCAATTGGTAATCACCAGTCGAAAATTGGATGTTTTGGAAAAGACGGCAAAGGAAATGGAAAATGAAACTGGCGGTAAGGTACTTCCTTTGGCCTGTGATGTGCGGGAAATCGATCAGGTGGAAAAAATGTGGACCGATGCTGTATCCCATTTTGGCAGGGTAGATGTGGTACTTAATAATGCTGCGGGAAATTTTATCAGTCCTACAGAAAGGTTATCTACCAATGCCTTCAATACAGTTTTGGATATAGTGTTAAAGGGAACTTCCAATGTGACCTTGACAGCTGGGAAATACTGGATCAAGGAAAAGCAGTCAGGAACATTTCTCAATATTGTTACAACCTATGCCTGGACTGGGTCAGGATATGTGGTGCCAAGTGCAGCTGCCAAAGCAGGGGTTTTGGCTATGACCCGTTCCTTAGCTGTAGAGTGGGCAAAATATAAAATCAGATCCAATGCCATCGCACCGGGTCCATTCCCAACAGAGGGCGCATGGAGCCGTTTGCTTCCGGGTGATTTGGTTAAAAAATTTGACCCTGCAAAGAAAGTCCCGATCGGCAGGGTAGGAGATCACCAGGAACTGGCCAATATTGCCGCCTACTTGGTCTCTGATTATTCTGCCTATGTCAATGGGGAGGTCATTACCATTGACGGTGGGGAATGGCTGATGGGAGCAGGAGAGTTCAATAATCTGGACATGATTCCTCAAGAAATGTGGGACATGCTCGAGGCCTCTAGGGGAAAAAAGGCATGAGCCCCAAAGTGATTTGGGGCTATCTCAAAGCCAAGTGGAAAATTAGAAATCTCTGATTGATACCCTCTCCCAATACTTTGGGGGAGGGTTTATTTTTTATCTTCTTTGAAAACCGGAGCTTTCTTGAAAGGAAGGATGAGTGTTCCATCCCAGTTTTCCAAGACTTTGATCACATTCCTTTCGTCGATAGAAGTGGTTTCAATAAAGTACCAACGATCGGCATCTCCTTCGGAGACAGCAATTAGATTTGTCTCATTGATCAACTGTCCACCAGGCACCTTGCTGGTAGTTACTACGGGTACCAATGCATGAATTTCCCCATTGGACCTTGTGTGTTGGATGGGCTCTCTTACACGGAAATCCTGTAATTTAATTCCCTTTTCATGTTGGTTTTGATGGATCATGAGCAATGTTTTTTTCATGTTTTCCAATCCCCCGGCCTGTTCAATCAATCCCGGATGGGTAAAACCAAGAATTGACTCAATATCCGAATTGATCTGCGCCCTTGCATAAGCATGAGCAGCATTGACGATGTTTGGTTCCACTTGGGCTTTGGAACCTTGGAAAAAGAGAAAAAAACAACATGCAGAAAGAAGTAAAATTTTCACCATAAAAGAAAACGTAAGTTATAATTCGCCCCTAATCTACTACCAATTTTAATTTGGCAACTAGTTTTATAAAGAAAAATTATAGACTTGAAGCTATCCAATAATAGACCGGAAAACCAAGGGTAATATTGAAGGGAAAGGTAACTGCCAGGGCCATAGGGAGGAAGATACCTGGATTGGCTTTGGGTACAGCTATTTTCATGGCGGCAGGAACAGCGATATAGGAAGCCGAAGCTGCCAAGATGGCAAACATGAACCTGTCTCCTGTGCTTTCAGTGATCCATTGGGAGATATAGGCCACTATCGCACCATTGATTAATGGAATAAGAACAGCAAAAATGGCAGTGAATTTACCGGAATCAAGAAAATCTTTTAGCTTTTTGCCGCTGGTGATCCCCATGTCCAAGAGGAAGATAGCCAAGAAGCCTTTGAAAATATCGGTGGTAAAAGGTTCTATTCCCCTGGCTTCTTCTTCGGAGGCAAGTAAACCAATCACCAAGCTGCCTAGGATGAGTAATACTGAGCCATTGGTAAAGGCATGGTTAACCACTTTCCGGAGCTTCATTTGTGGACCAGAACTTTCTGAATAGATTTTTATCAATAAAACCCCTAGGATAATTGCAGGAGCTTCCATCAAGGCCATGATGGCCACCATGTAACCATTAAAATGTTGGTGCTGTATTTCCAAGAAAGACACCGCAGTTACAAAAGTTACCGCGGAAACCGAACCATAAGCTGCAGCAATAGCTCCTGCGTTTTCGACACTAAGCCGCTTTTTCAGAATAAAGAATGTATACATAGGTATTGCACTGGCAACTGCCACTCCAAAGAGGACAGCCCAAATAATACCCATATTAAATTCACTATGAGCCAATTCCTGCCCTCCCTTAAAACCAATTGCGAAAAGAAGATAAAGTGAAATAAACTTGGAGGAGTTGTTTGGAATTTCCAAATCGCTTTTCAAACGTACAGCAAGAATGCCCAATACAAAAAATAAAAATGCAGGATTTGTAAAATTGTCAAGAAGTAATTGATAATTCATAGGGGTTGATTGGCTATATTTAGCTTGAATTCAATGGATTTTTCTTTTTGGAGCTGCGTAAACATTCCTTTGATTTCAAGTTGGCCCATATTGATCCGCTCATTTAGGAAGGGATTCTTACAGAGGGCACCAACGATTTCTTCTAAATAGGCAAGATACAGCGCCCCAATTTTAGAAGAAACTTTCGCTTCTTTATCAATTTCTTCAAAATTTTCCAAATAAAGGTTCATCAAATGCGTCATTTGAGGGAATTCCAATTCATTTTTTTGTAAGATAATATCCCTAAAAAAAATACAGTCAAGGTCCTGGGTAAAAATCAATTCCTCAAAATTGTCTTCCTGAATATATTTCCAAATCAGCGCCGGATCATCAATTGGGTTAATCAAGGCAGCATGTCGTTCCAAAATGCAATGATCATTACCAAACCTTTTCTTCAAAAACTTTCTAACCGAATGATAAGTATTACAGATAAATATTTTTCTTTTCATACTTTCAAATTGAAACCTTTTGCAAAAATCCACAGTATATATAATATATTTTTATTTATCCTTATAATGTTTTACATAAAAAATATTTATGAATTATACATTGCATCAACTCCAGGTGTTTTTGAAGATTACGCAGACGCAAAGTATTACCAAAGCTGCTGAGGAACTGCATTTGACCCAGCCCGCTGTTTCTATACAATTAAGAAATTTGCAGGATCAATTTGATATTCCATTGACTGAAGTTGTGGGTAGAAAGTTATATGTAACCGATTTCGGGAAGGAAATTGCAGTAGCAGCCGAAAAGATTGTAGAGCAAGTTCGCGCAATTAACTTCAAGACTGCTGCTTATAAGGGGCAGTTAACGGGGAAACTGAAAATTTCAGTAGTATCAACGGGTAAATATGTAATGCCTTATTTTTTAGCAGGGTTTATAAAAGAACACCCGGGAATAGAGTTGAAATTGGATGTAACCAATAAGGCTATGGTAATCAATAGCTTGGATGAAAATGAAATTGATTTTGCCCTGGTATCCATTTTGCCAGAAGCCATGCAGGTGGAGGCAATACCTTTGATGGAGAATAAACTCTACTTGGTAGCCAATAAGGAGTTTGAGGTAGAAAAGAAATTTTATAAAAAAAATATTTTTGAAGATATAGCTTTGATATACAGGGAACAAGGTTCAGGAACAAGGCTTACCATGGAGAGGTACTTACGGGATAATGGAATTCCGATTCTGAAAAAGATGGAGCTCACTTCAAATGAGGCCGTTAAACAGGCTGTAATAGCTGGGTTGGGCAATTCAGTCATGCCTTTGATAGGGATCAGAAATGAAATTCAGGACGGTGATCTTAAAATTATACCTGTTGAGGATTTCCCAATAGTTACCACCTGGAATTTGATCTATATGAAAAATAAACGTTTTTCACCAGTGGCAGAAGCCTTTTTGAAATACCTGAACCAGGAAAAAGAAAATATTATAAAAAATCATTTCAATTGGTTTAAGAACATTCAGTGAGTTGTCCCGATCTGGAAAATGGTGTTTTGATAATGATAAATGCCTCTAAGTTATAGAGACATAAACCCAAATAGCATGAGGGAATCTGTTTTATTTCCATATTGGATGTTGTATGCTGTGACAAAGCTGTTTTGGAGGCCCTCAAAATGCTCATTGGTCTTATGTTTACCGCCTACATCGAAAGTAAGGGTCTATCAATCAGGAAATCAACATATTATTAATTCAAACAAAAATTCTATACATTTACTAATCAAAACCTTACTACATTGTAGGGCGTAAATATTCTTGTGAAGTCATTTATCAAAATAGCACTCCTTGTATTCTATGTGTTTTTTAACGCAGGGCTGAGCTATTCCATGCATTTTTGTGAGGGTGACTTCCAAAGGATCAATATTTTTTCTGAATACAAAACCTGCTGCGAATCTAATACGCCCATGCAGGGATGCTGCGATGATATTTCCAATTTGGAGCTTCCTAATACCGATCAGCAGCTTTCTGATTTACTGGATTTCCATACGTTAAACCTGGTTCCTGTCAATCCGTTTTCTTGTCCGGAATATCCAGTAATTGTATGCCAATCAAGTGAGAAAACAGCTTTTGCTGATTCCTCCCCTCCCAAATTTCAAAATACAGCGATTTATATTTTTTATCAGGCATTCCTGATATAATTTTTCAACTCTTGAGGGGTAAGATTTGCCACAAAGCCACAAAGTGAATTTAAAATCAATTAATGAATTCCGTTAAATTCCAGATTGAAGGCCTGCCTGGTTTTCAAAATCCATCTGGTATCATTCCTTCCGGCCTCTCAAATTTCCTCTTTTAGGGTTAAACCTAAACAGTATACATTAATATTTAATATCCACGAATATCTAATTGCTTTATGCTAACAGCAAAAAGGTTCAACGGAATATGCCTAAGAATTTATGCTAAATAAAACAATAAAATTCTTCCTCGAAAATAAACTGGTCACAGTGATTCTTCTTGTGCTCGTAGTAGGCTGGGGAATTGTGACGGCACCATTCAACTGGGATACTGGTTTTCTCCCCAATGATCCGGTTCCGGTTGATGCCATTCCGGATATCGGTGAAAATCAGCAGATCGTTTTTACCGATTGGATGGGCCGATCACCTCAGGATGTAGAGGATCAGATCACTTATCCCTTGACCACCTCCCTCTTGGGTTTACCCGCTGTAAAGTCTATCCGAAGTACCTCCATGTTTGGGTTTTCTTCCATTTACATCATTTTTGAGGAGGATGTGGAGTTTTATTGGAGCCGGTCCAGGATATTGGAAAAGCTCAATTCTTTGCCTTCGGGATTGCTGCCTGAAGGTGTGCAGCCGAAGCTAGGTCCTGATGCAACAGGGTTGGGGCAGGTTTATTTTTACACTTTAGAAGGCAGAGATGAAAACGGGAATCCAGCAGGGGGTTGGGACTTGCACGAACTCCGAAGCATACAGGATTATTATGTGCGCTATGGACTTGCAGGAACTGAAGGAGTAGCTGAAGTGGCGAGTATTGGTGGTCATGTGAAGGAATATCAGGTGGACTTGGATCCTGTGGCCATGAAAGCCCATGATGTATCCATGATGCAGGTTATGAATGCTGTAAGGCAATCCAATTTAGATGTTGGAGCCAATACCATGGAAATCAACCAGGTGGAATTTATCGTACGTGGTTTGGGCTATGTGAAATCATTGGAGGATATAGAAATGGCTGTGGTCAAAATGACCAATAATGTCCCCTTGAGAATAAAGGATATAGCCAAAGTAAATATCGGTCCTGCCAGCCGGGCTGAAAGAGCCATATTGGACAAAGGAGGTGCAGAAGCTGTAGGTGGTGTAGTGGTAGCCCGCTACGGGGATAACCCCTTGCAGGTGATTGATGCCATCAAAGCCAAAATCGAGGAAATTACCCCTGGTCTTCCTACCAAAACCTTGGAAGATGGGAGCATTTCCAAGGTAAGCATTGTGCCTTTTTATGACCGTTCAGGACTGATCAAGGAAACATTGAATACCCTAAATGAGGCCATTAGTTTGCAGATTTTGATCACGATTATCGTGATCATGGTAATGGTCTATAACCTTCGGGCCTCATTGTTGATTTCTGCTTTGTTGCCTCTGGCTGTACTGATGTGCTTTATTATGATGAAGTATGTTGGAGTAGATGCCAATATTGTGGCACTATCAGGGATTGCCATTGCCATTGGAACCATGGTGGATTTGGGGATTATTCTGAATGAAAACATACTCCGGCACCTGGAAGAATCTGATGGACAAAAAACAAAACTCCAAATCATATATGATGCAACCACTGAAGTGGGCTCGGCCATCCTGACTGCCGTAATGACTACCATTGTCAGTTTCTTACCTGTTTTTACCCTACAGGCAGCGGAAGGAAAACTCTTTGGGCCCTTGGCTTATACCAAGACCTTTGCCCTAATAGCAGCTTTGATCTTTACCTTAGTTTTTATGCCAGCTTTTGCCCATTGGGTTTTTGGAGCAAAAGTAAAATCCAAAAATTACAAAACCGTACTTAATGTAGGCATGGCTGTTTTGGGTTTAATATTTTTATTTTATTCTCCTTGGGCAGGATGGGTGCTACTGGCTTTTGCCGGCAATCATCTGATCCATCATTTCTTCCCCGGGCAGACTAAAGAAGGCAAATACAAAAGCCAGATTGCCATGTTGATTGCTGTAGTGGCTGTTTCTGTGCTTTTGGCGATTGAGTGGAGGCCCTTGGGTTTGACCCAATCTGTTTTTGTAAATTTCCTGTTCATTACTTTGGTACTTGGTTTGGTTTTGGGTTTGTTTTCCCTTTTTATCCGTTATTATTCGGTTTTACTGAAACTGTGTTTGGAACACGCCAGGTTATTCTTACTAATTCCTGCTTTGATTATCCTTTTTGCAGTCAATATCTGGCTGGGCTTCAGTTCTGTTTTCGGTTTTGTTGCCAAAGGTTTTGATCAAGTTGGTTGGAATATCCGAACCACTAAAGTTTGGTCAGGTTTAACACATGCCTTGCCTGGGATGGGTAAAGAATTTATGCCTGCATTGAATGAAGGTTCATTTTTATTGATGCCCACTTCCATGCCCCATTCCGGAGTGGAGGCCAACATGCAAATTGTCAAGCAACTGGACATGTTGGTACAGGCCATCCCTGAAGTAGAAATGGTGGTAGGAAAAGCAGGAAGAGCAGAAAGTCCCTTGGATCCAGCCCCCATGTCCATGTACGAAAACATCATCAATTACAAGACGGAATATGTACAGGATGAGAATGCCCAAAAACTCCGCTTCAAAGTTGACAGGGAAGGCAATTACCAGATTCGAGTTGAGGGGAAAGACTGGTGGTTTGACCGTCAGGATGGGGCCATTTGGAATGATGAAAATGAATACATGCGGGAAGAACAGAGAAGAGCTGTAGTCAGGAATATTGAAAAACATCTGGTTCCGGATAATAGGAGAGGGCAATATTTTCGGCAATGGAGGGATGAAATTAGAACACCGGATGATATATGGGATGAAATCCAGATCCGAACCTCAAACATTCCCGGAGTTACCTCTGCACCTAAGTTGCAGCCTATCGAAACCCGCCTGGTCATGCTTCAAACAGGCATGCGGGCGCCTATGGGCATGAAAGTCTACGGGCCTGATTTAGAAAGTATCGAAAATTTTAGCCTCAAACTGGAAAGCTTACTTAAAGAAGTCTCTTCTGTGAAAGCAGAGGCTGTATTTGCTGACCGATCTTTGGGCAAGCCTTATATGGAAATTGACTTGGATAGGACACAATTGGGCAGGTTTGGGTTGAATATAGCCGACGTGCAGGAGTTTATAGAAGTGGCGATTGGAGGAATGACACTAAGTACCACCGTAGAAGGTCGGGAGCGATATGCCATACGAGCCAGATATGCCAGAGAGTATAGAGATGATCCAGAGGCATTGAGGCGAATTTTGGTTAGTACCCCAACAGGAGCACAGATTCCTTTGGGGCAGTTGGCGGAGATCAATTATCGGCCTGGGCCAATGATGATTAGGGGGGAAAACACTTTCTTGGTCGGCTATGTGCTTTTTGACAAAAGAGATGGTTTTGCTGAAGGAACAGTAGTAGATAATGCCAAAGACTTTATTCAACAAAAAATATCTTCCGGAGAACTGGAAGTGCCAGCGGGTGTTTCCTATACCTTCTCCGGAAGTTATGAAAATCAAATCCGTGCGGAAAAACGCTTGGCAATTGTGATTCCGCTTTCTTTGGCAGTGATTTTCCTGATTTTATACCTGCAGTTCCGGTCCACAGCCATGGTGCTGATGATTTTCTCTGCAATAGCTATGGCTTTTTCAGGAGGTTTCATGATGCTGTGGTTTTATGGACAGGAATGGTTTTTCGATTTCAATTTCCTTGGAACCAATATTCGTGACCTGTTTCAAATGCGTACCTTCAACCTTTCTGTGGCGGTCTGGGTAGGCTTCATTGCCCTGTTTGGGATTGCAACGGATGATGGAGTGGTAATGGGTACCTATCTCAAGCAAAGTTTTGAAAGAATCCAGCCTGAGAATGTAAAAGAAGTCCGAAAAGCAGTTTTGGAAGCTGGGCTGAAAAGAGTCCGGCCTTGTCTAATGACATCTGCCACTACCTTATTGGCCTTGCTGCCAGTACTTTCCAGTTCTGGTCGTGGCTCGGATATTATGATACCTATGGCCATTCCGGCTTTTGGGGGCATGACGGTGGCATTGATTTCATTGTTTATTGTGCCGGTACTTTATGGGAAATATGTTGAAATAAAGTTGAAATATCGAAAATAAAAAAGCGTGGAAATATACTTCGTGAAATATGCCTATAGCGAAATATGCTTGAAATAGGGATTTGTCGAAATATGGTAGAAATAGTTAAATAGAAACCTGATGGAAGAGAAAAAGAAATATATACCGCTAAAAGATTTGGAGATTTACCAGCTATTTAGGAAACTTTCAGCAATAGCCTGGGAAATATATTCAAGACTAAATTATCAGCAAAGAAAAATTTGTGGAGATCAAATGTTAGAAGCTGTAGATTCAGTAGGTGGAAATATCTCTGAAGGATATGCCAGATTTCACTATCTCGAAAAAATCCACTTCTATTTTATTGCAAGAGCGTCACTGTCTGAAGGTAAAGAGCATTGGCTTGATTTGGGATTGGAAAGAGGAATTGTCACTTCTGAAGAATGGAAGGAAATCTGTGCCATTCACCAACCGCTCCAGATTAAATTGAACAATACCATCTCAAAAACTTACGAAGCTAAGAAAGGAGGTAAAAATGAGAGACTATAAATATTCGGTTAATTGCACAAAGATATCTAAAGCCGAAAAAGGATTGAATAGGGGAAATATTTCGATTTTATTTCCATCTATTTCAACTTTATTTCTAACTGGTTTTGATGATGTCAAAATGCTTAAGGATTCCAGAAAAGGATTGATTGTCAGATATATTTCAATTTTATTTCTATTCATTTCCATCCTATTTCAAGCTAGCGCACAAACTTTGGAAGATTACCTTGAACTAGCAGCAGAGAACAATCCTGGTTTGCAGGGTAGTTTCAAAATCTATCAGGCCTCCTTGGAAAAAACCAATCAGGTAAGTCTCGAATCACCCCAATTGAACATTGGGGTATTTACCAGGCCGATGGAATTGTTGATGGGAAATCAGCGGGCGGAGGCATCGGTGATGCAGATGTTTCCCTGGTTTGGGATGCTAAAGACCCAAAAGGATGAAGCTACACTGATGGCGGAAGCTAAGTATGAAGAATTCCGTCAGCAAAGGAACCTTATTCTCTATCAGGTAAAAGAGACTTACTTCCAGCTACAGCAATTGCAAAACACGATCGATATTACCGCCTCCAATTTGGAGATTTTGAAGTCTTTAGAGGAATTGGCGGTTATCCGATATCAGGGAGGCAATACCTCTGAGGCCGTATCTTCAGTTTCCAATGCAGTCAGAAGCTCCTCAAGAAATAGCCCAAATGCCTCCTCGGATGGCATGGGTATGGGAGGAAGCAGTGCTTCATCGTCTTCAAGAACATCGGTCTCAAGTGGGTCGGGAATGTCAAGCATGGCTTCGGGTGGAGCTTCCGGCAAACTCACAGATGTACTTCGTTTGCAGGTACAGATCAAGGCATTGGAAAGTGATTTGCAACAAATGGAAGTGGATAAAAAGCCATTATTGGCAAAATTCAATCAATTGCTTGGGAGGTATAAGACCGAACAGGTATATATCGAATCAGCTATTTCCACAGAAAGAACATTGGATTGGGAAATTGCTATGTTGGAAGAAATCTTGGTAAGCAATCCCATGCTGTTGATGTTGGAAAAAGAAGGTTTGGCTTATCAAAAACAGGGTGAAATGGCCAAGTTGGAAGGCAAACCCATGTTTGGATTGGGATTGAATTATATGGTTTTTTCTCCAAGGGCTGAAATGGGTGTACCAGGGAGTATGGGTGGTATAGATTATATGCCTGCTGGAATGGGAAACAATATGTTCATGCCTATGGCCACGGTATCTTTGCCCATTTATCGCAAAAAGTATAAAGCGATGGAAACAGAATCCAAACTTTATTGGGAGGCCAACGAAAGGCAAAAAGAAGACCTGCAAAGAAACCTGGAAACCGAATTTGAAACCATCTTGGCCTCAATCAAAGATACTGAGCGGAAAATTCGACTTCTGAATGACCAAATTGAATTGACGGAGCAGACCTTGGAACTCTCTGTAACTTCCTATGCCACAGAAGGCAGTTCCTTCGAAGAAATCATGAATATACAGCGGGAATTATTGGACTTTCGATTGAATCTTCTGAATACGAGAATTGAAAGGGAGATTCAGTTTGCCAGGATTGAAACGTTGGTAGGTTTCTAAGCTTTGAGGTCTTTTTCAGACCCTGGAGGATAAGCATGAAATATTACTATATGGTTGAAATAAATAGAAATATTATAGGATAGTTAATCCATTATTATTTACACTCCCAATGGGTTAAACTAATTTATTGGAATAAAAAAAATTATGCAAGAGTGACAAGTCACATCTTTCACGTGGTGACAAGTCTCGAATATCATGTCTACCGTCTCATATTTAAAAAAAAATGAATACAAAAAGAAACATACTTATCATCATCATCGGCTGCCTATTCTTAGGCACTGTAGCGGGATATTTGATCCGTGGGGGAGGGGATGAGCATCCTGACCATGAGCATACGCATATAGACGAAAACGGGGTGGAATATACCTGCTCTATGCATCCTCAAATCCGTCAGAATGAGCCTGGGCAATGTCCGCTCTGTGGCATGGCTTTAACACCTGTCAATAACAAAAGAGGAGGGGAAAGTAGCCCATTTATTCTGGAAATGACTTCTGAGGCGGTCGCCCTTTCCAATGTGCAAACGACCCGTGTTAAGGTGGGGTCAGGCTCTGGTAAAATCAGTCTTACTGGAAAAATCCAACCCAATGAGCAGCGGACCAAAAGTCTCACTGCCAATTATACCGGGAGGGTAGATCAGTTATATGTGAACTTTACAGGGCAGGAAGTGCGAAGAGGCGAAAAGCTTGCGACCCTTTATTCTCCTGAACTGGTCAATGCCCAAAAGGAATTATTGGAGATGGCCAAAATCAAAGATCGTCAACCTGCATTGTACCAAGCTGCCAAAGAAAAGCTGAGGCTTTGGAAGATTTCTGAAGAGCAAATCGCAGCAATTGAAACTTCGGGAAATGTTCAGACGCAATTCGACATCTATGCTGACTTTGCAGGCGTGGTCATGGGGAGAAATATTGCTGTCGGAGATTTCGTAAACCGTGGTACGGCCCTTTTTGAAATAGTCGATCTGAGTACTGTTTGGGTGATGCTAGACGCATATGAATCGGACTTGGGAGCCATCAAAAAGGGTGATGATCTGAGTTTTCAGGTCTCCGCGTACCCCGGCAAGTCTTTTAGAGCCAAAGTGAGCTATATAGACCCAATACTCAATCCTGATACCCGGACTGTTGGTATCCGGGCGGAAGCGGTAAACAGCAATTTTGAATTGAAGCCTGAGATGTTTGTATCGGCCAATATTTCTACATCTCCAGCGGGTCAGTCCGGCTTGATGATCCCAAAAACAGCCATCCTTTGGACTGGGCCAAGATCAGTGGTTTACGTGCAGAAGGGCAATCGGGAGGCTCCTTCTTTTGAAATGCGGGAGATAGAAATTGGTGCCAGGGTTGGGGATGATTATTTGGTCTTATCAGGGTTAGAGGAAGGAGAACAAGTCGTTTCGAATGGCGTATTTGCCATCGATGCAGCAGCGCAGTTGACTGGAAATTACAGCATGATGACAAGGCCGGAAGTGAAGACCTTGGATACACCTGAGGAATTCAGGAAGCAACTGACCGAATTTGTGAAAAGCTATCTTCCGATCAAAGATGCCTTGGTGAAAACAGACGCCAAAGAAACGCAAGCTGCTATCAATCCAGCCAAGACCACCCTAAGTAAAGTAGATATGAAATTATTGGACAGCGATGGCCATGACATTTGGATGGATTTGTTGGGTGCTATGCAAAGCAGTTTGGATAAAATCGTCCAAACTATAGACGTGGAAGAACAAAGGAAGCATTTTGAAATCCTGTCTGTCAACCTTATCGAAGCCGTGGAGTATTTCGGAGTGGTGGAAAACACTATTTACCGCCAATATTGTCCTATGGCTTTCAGAGATCAGGGTGCTTATTGGTTAAGTTCCGAGAAGGAAATAAGAAATCCATACTTTGGGGATATGATGTTGACCTGTGGAGAAGTCAAGGAAACCTATCAACCAGGTAAAAGAGTAACTGTTTCAACGGATGCCAGAACTGAAGTGCAGGTGGGGCATTCGCATTAAAAATCAAAGGATATATAGGGGAATTCTGTAGAAATAATGTTGAAATACAATGGAAATATGTTAGAAATAAAGTAAAAATATTTCATGAAGTATATTTCAACTTTATTTCACTTCCCCTTATTTCGCCAAACATGTGCTGAGCTTTTCGAAGTAGGGATATTTCTGTCATATTTCACGAAGAAAAATATTCTTTATCTAAGAATAAATTAAGTTAGATATTATTTTTCATCTATAAATAAATCCAGATTTACAAAATGGGAAATACTCTTTTTTAGGGTATTGTCCAATTTTTGAGCTTCGGATTTATGCATACGAACCAAATTTTGGCTTCCTTCACAATTTTTATCTTCTCCCATTATTTCCAAAATTCCAATGATATTGGCCACTCTTGCCCGCATATCATGAGAGTGGTCGAAGGTCATTTTTTCGATAAATTCATTTTGTTTAAGGAA
>NZ_SLAP01000101.1 GCF_007126775.1 Cecembia sp.
GAAACAGCATCAGGGCTGGTAAGAAGGCTGATACCTGAGGATACCCCTGAAAGAAGGGAAAAAGCCCTTGAACTTGCTTTGCAGGAATTGGCTGAAAAAGGGATTACCTCTTTTCATGATGCCGGAGAGGACCAAAATTTCATAGATCTCTTGGAGCAATTCAAAGAGCAGGACCGACTGACTGCGCGGATGTATGTTATGCTTAGCAGTAGGAAACCTGAATTATTGCAGGCTTGGTACAAAAAAGGCCCTCATATAGATCCTGACCATATGGTTACCGTTCGATCCATCAAACTCAATATGGATGGGGCATTGGGTCCTTGGGGTGCTTGGTTGTTGGAAGATTACGAAGACAAGCCAAGTCACAGGGGCCATGAAACAATGCCCATCGCATTGGTAAGCGAAGTTTCTGAGAAAGGATTGGAATTGGGTTTTCAGGTATGTTCCCATGCCATAGGAGACAGGACCAACAGGGAGGTTTTGGATAGGTATGAGGCTGCATTTGCCAAATTCCCTGAAGTCAATGACCATAGGTTTAGGGTGGAACATGCACAGCATTTGCACCCGGACGATATCAGCAGATTTGGAGAAATGGGTGTTATCGCAGCCATTCAAGCCATCCACCTCAGTTCGGACAGGCCTTGGGCCATTGGCCGATTAGGTGCCAAAAGGATCAAAGATGGTGCTTATGTATGGCAAAAATTACTGCAATCCGGAGCCGTTATTTCCAATGGCACAGATGCACCTGTGGAGCCTTTGGATCCTGTACCTTCATTTTTTGCTTCAGTAACCAGAAAAACCCTCAAAATGACACCCGAAGGTGGCTTTGAGCCTGATCAAAAGATGACCAGAGAGCAGGCTTTGAAGTCTTATACCCTTGATGGCGCTTATGCAGAATTTGAGGAAGATTTCAAAGGTTCAATCGAAGTGGGAAAAGCTGCTGATTTCACTGTATTCGATAGGAATCTTATGGAAGTACCTGAAAACGAAATCCTCAACACTAAAGTGGCTATGACCATAGTAGGAGGAAAAATTATCTTTAAATCAGAATAGATCTATATCAAAAAGTTCAGTCAGGTTTTTATAATCTGACTGGACTTTTCCATTCAAAACCTCTCCCTTAACAACTCCGCCTTTATGATTTCTGAAAA
This sequence comes from Cecembia sp., assembly GCF_007126775.1. Classification (GTDB taxonomy): domain Bacteria; phylum Bacteroidota; class Bacteroidia; order Cytophagales; family Cyclobacteriaceae; genus Cecembia. The sequence continues at coordinate 1,152 of NZ_SLAP01000101.1, forward strand.
ATCATCCTTCATTTCATAATACAGCCAAAAAGCATTGTCTATCCGATCACTGTCGTCGATATCCGGCATCCTGACATAGCGGGTTCCCGTGCCTGGAGGCCAGGCTGCCGAATTCGCCTTTAGATATAAAATTCCATTTCTATAACTTATTTTTCTAACATTTAAGGTATTGGTATTGCCATTATTCAAGCGGGCTGTTAAAAATGTTCCCCTGATAATTTGTCCATTATTGGGATCGATTTCACAAACCACACTGACTTTTGGACCTCCTCCCCTTTCATAGCCGGACTGGAAAACATTAGTAAATGACCCTGCCCTCACCTGATGGGCATTGATATAAGTTGATGCGGTACTCCCTCCATCCACTGAAAAAACCGCAAATAATCTTCCCTCAAACCATCCCAAAAGTATCCCTCTCCCATCTACAGGGGTTTCTTCATACCGGATTCTCCAAACCGTTTCGCCTGCAGCATTCTTTTTATGGATAAATGGATCTTGATTGATATTACTCACTTGATCAAATCCAATGGTATATTGACTTCCTTGCCCATCTTCCACTATTGTGGAACTGGAAAAGTCAAGACCTGAACCTAATCTTGGTTGTTGTTTTTCCTCACAGGAAAAAAAAATACCTACTATAAAAATAGAAAGGTGAAAAAATCGCCTTTTCATCATGACAAATTATATATATAAAACATTTAAAACTTATTTCAACAAAAAACATCTGTCACAATTATTACGCCAAATTTATGTGAGATTATGTTTTTGACAAGCCTGATTTTTTTAAGTATATTGTTAGTGTAAAAATAGAATATGATTATCGAAAAAATGCACACGATATTAGGTTCTACTGGTAATATTGGTACAGCGCTTGCCAAAGAATTGACAGCCTATACTTCCAATATCAGGGTGGTAAGCCGAAAACCTCAAAAAATCAATACTACGGACCAACTCTTTAAAGCAGACCTACTCAAAGCGGAAGAGGTATTGGCTGCCGTAAAAGGTTCAGAAATTGTATACTTGGTAGTGGGCATCACGTATAAAACAGCCCTCTGGGAAGAGCAATGGCCCATCATCATGAAAAATGTCATCAACGCATGTAAAGCCGAAAAAGCCAAATTGGTGTTTTTTGATAATATGTATTGCTACGATCCAAATGTTGTTGGGAACTTAAAGGAAGACAGCCCTATAAATCCAAAAAGCAGAAAAGGAAAAGTCAGGGCCCATATAGCCAAAATGCTCTTGGAAGCAATTGAACAGGAGCAGTTGACCGGAATGATTGTTAGGGCAGCTGATTTTTATGGTCCAAATGCAAGCCAAAGTTTTCTAAATGAATCAGTTATCAACCGGATGAAAGCTGGTAAAAAAGCGCAGTGGCTTTACAACAAAGACAAAAAACATTCATTTACTTATATACCAGATGCTGCATTTGCTACTGCCTTTCTGGCCCAAAAGGAATCGGCTTGGAACCAGGTTTGGCACCTGCCAACCTCAAGCGAATATCCTACAGGTCAAGAGGTAGTGAATATCCTTTCACAACAATTGGGAACTTCTAATCAAGTAGCAGTTTTACCTGGTTTTATGGTTGCAATATTAGGCCTCTTTATACCCATCCTGAAAGAGATAAAAGAACTCAGGTATCAATTGGATCAGGATTATTGCTTTGATTCCAGCAAAATTGAATCAACATTTGGACTAAAAGCAACACCGATTGAGGAAGGTTTGATAAAGTGTCTATAGAGCCTTTGGGTGTAATAAGTAAAAAATGAATTAAACACTTTATTCAATGTTAAGGAATTACCCACAAAAATATCTGATGTTTTTTTCCATCCGGTAACGCTATGACTCTGGTCTCTTGTGGCTCCCAATCCCCCATATCAAAGCGATGTGAAATCACCCTTGTACCCGAAGGCATTTCCCAAATTTTTGGCCTCAATTTCAGATTGATGTCCGGAAAAAGGTACAAGGTAAGTACTGTGGCCTTACTGAAATCCAATTCAAACAAGTCCCCTTGCTTAAAGTCAACCAAATGGTCTACCCCTTCCCTTTTCGCCAGTTCAAAAGCTTCCTGAACAAGGTCTTTATCAATTTCGATTCCCAAGCCTTTGGTACCGTATTTTTTGGCAGCCAAAATCGGTATTCTTCCATCCCCTGAGCCCAGATCAATAATAAAATCATCCTTGGTGACCTTTGCCATATCCATCATTTCCTCTATTACTTCCCATGGCGTAGTGACAAAAGGAACCAGGTCGGCAAAGGTGGCCAAGGTATCCTGGGCTTTGATATCGGAAAGGACCCAAGGAAAAAAGCTTAGAAAAAACACGACTTTCAATTTATTACCCATTGAATTTCAATTATTTAAATAGGTTTAACCTAACTAATTTCAAACACTACATTTCCTGTTTTTTGCCCAGCGGCAACGTATTGGTAAGCTTCCCTTGCTTGTTCAATCGAAAAACTTTTTTCAATAATTGGCCGGAATTTCCCCTCCATCACCATTTTTTGAATGACCGCCATACTTCCCTTGATATCCGTGGGCAAAGGAAATAACACACGCTTACCACCTTTCAACTTCGTGATCAAAGGCAAATACAAGTTTTCAATACCATCTCCCAATTCTGAGGATAAATAACATCCATTTTTGTTCAATATGGCTTTACATTTCCTAAAAGTACTCTTGCCAACGGCATCAAAAATAACATCAAATTCCTCTCCAAGCTTGGTAAAATCCTCCTTTTCATAATCAATTACCTTGTCTATTCCTAAAGACTGGATCAACTCCATGTTTTTGGTATTTGCTGTTGCAGTCACTTTTACTCCTTGGTATTTCAGCAATTGAACCAAAGCAGAGCCAATGCCTCCTGTGGCTCCGTTGACCAACACCTTAGATTCAGGACCTAATTTGACATATTTAAGGAAATTCACTGCATAATGTGTCCCTTCGGCGCATGCTGCTGCTTCCTTAAAGGAAAGCCCATCTGGAATGGGCAATATATTTTTGTCTTCATGATAAACCAAATATTCAGCTTGGGAAGGCAAACCGTTATCATCAAAACCCCAAACCTTATCCCCCACTTTAAACTTCGTGACCTTTTCCCCCACACCTTCCACTATTCCTGCAAAGTCAGTTCCCAAAATCGGTGTCCTAGGTTTTGGCCAGCCGACAAAAAAACGGAAAATATAAGGAGAGCCGGTAAGCACCCCACAATCAGTTCTATTCACAGTAGTCGCATAAACCCGAATCATAACATCATTTGATTTTAGTTTGGGTTTAGGCATATTTTCAATCCTGACCTGATTGAAATTACCATATTGATAACGAACTACTGCTTTCATTTTGTAATAGAGTATCTTTCATCCAAAAATTTAAGAAGAAACTGAGTGCAAAGTGTTTTCCGCTTAAATCGAGAAGATAAATATACTTTATTCAATTTTTAATAACTTTCATTTGAAAAATAAAGTTAAGACCTTATCAACTCCATTTCTTACACGTATTAGGATCATAAAATGAGACAAAAATTAATGGGTTTTCTTTTTTTCTCGGTATTGATGGGGGTAATACCAATCACTTCCTGTGTATACCAACAATGTGATGGTCCCTGTGGCTGTTCTCCTGTTTTTGAAGTAGAAGACTTTTCGGTCACACAATTATCTATTGAAACATTATACAGGTCAGACAATAATCAACCAATTGACCCAGAAAGGTTTTACTTTTATCAAACTTTATATACAGGCATTTGGGTTTCAGGTTTAAGGCCAATTAATGAAACATCACAGAATTTTGATGGAATATCTCTATTTGTACCTCGTGCCTTAGCATCCTGTAGCCCCAGAGAAGCATTTTCATTGGAAACATTGGCGGGGCTAAAAATAATAAACAAAAATCCCTTAGAATTAACACCAAACATCTACTTGGATGAAGGAGATGACATAACTCATCTATTTGTTGCTACTACAAATTTCCAGCAAGAATATTCAATAGAAAGTTTTGCTAAAAATAAACACCGTTTTCAAAAAGATGAAAGATTTTATTTGAAATTCAATCAAGAGCCTGGTGCTCCTTTGCAACTTGTTTTTAATGTTATTATCATTTTAGATAATGGGGTCAATTATGAATTTCCAGGTCAAATTTTAAAAATTGTATCAGCCACCGCTTAACTTTTTAAAGTCTTATTATTTTTGTTTGCTTAATTTTGCCTCAAAGTCGCCCTATAATGCCGAACAGAATAAACATCTTTTTTTTGCTATGCTTTCTGATTTTACCCGACTTAAAAGTACTGGGACAAACAGATTCATTGTTAAGGGCATTAAATCAGCTCAAAAAGCAAAGCCCCGAATCTTTGGAAACGATTGCCGATCTACAATTTGAGATTGCCATGAGTTTTTATCATTCCCGTGACTTTCAAGCCTCTTTGCAATACCATAAAGAAGCAGCAGAAAATTTTTTAAATAAAAATAACCTGAGCAAGTATGGGGAATGCCTGCACAATATGGGGAACATTTCTTATTTCCTGGGGGAAACAGATAATGCCATAGACTATTACAATCAATCTATTGAACAAAGAGAAAAAATCCCTGATGCTAAGGGTTTGGCCACTAGTTATAATAACCTGGCCAATGTTTTCAATAGGCTTGGAGAATATAGAGAAGCATTGGATTTTTATGAAAAATCCCTGGAAATCAAAGAACGCATAGATGACCAAAAAGGTATTGCTTCCACGCTTAAAAACATAGCTTCCATTCATTACTACAGGGATAATTACATCGCGGCTTTGGAATTCAATTTCAAGGCGCTGAGGATTTCTGAAGCATTAATGGATTCGGCCGGAATATCCTTTGTGTATAATAATATTGCCCTGATCTATGAAAAGCAGGAAAAGCTAGAGGAAGCTTTGGGCTATTACAAGAAGTCGATAATCCTCAAAGAAATTGCCGGTGACGAACAAGGCATGGCAACCACACTCAACAACATCGGCAGTCTCTACCAAAGGCTTGGAAAAGCTACCTTTGCCATGGAATCTTTAGAGCGTTCCCTGCGTATTTCCGAAAAAATGGGGGAAAAGGAAGGAATCTCGGCAGCCATGAACAATATGGCCACCGTGTATGAGGAATTGGGCCAGACAGAAAAAGCGCTGGCACTTTTTTTACAGTCCCAAAAAATTGACAATGAAATTGGAAACAAGCGGGGCATGCTTTTAAGCATTACCAGCCTTTCCAATATCCATTACTCTTTGGGGAATTACGATATTTCCCTTCGTTATGCCCAGGAAGGCATTGCACTGGCCAAGGATTTGAATTCAAAAACAGAACTGAGGGATCTCAATTCCCTAATCAGTAACAATTATGAAGCGCTAAAAGATTTCCGTTTGGCATTGATGCATACCCAACTTTACCAAATCTATGCAGACAGTGTATTCAATCAGGAAATCGAAAGAAAAACTGCTAGGATTGAGGCAGAATATGAATATGACAAAAAGCTTGCCGTGATCCAAGCCGAGCAAAAGGCGCTGGATTTGGAAAACGAAAAAGAAATCCAAAAACAAAACTTCCAGAAAAGACTGTTGATTTTGGCTTTTTTTGGAATTTTACTCATTTCCGGCATTATTTTCATCAATTACAGAAAACAGAAAAAAGCCAAGCAGCTGTTGGAAATCAAAACCTCTGAATTGGAAAGCGCCAATCAGGTCAAATCAAAATTATTCGGTATTATCGGTCATGACCTGAGAGGTCCAATTGCCAGTTTGTATATGCTTTTAGGACTTTACCGAAAGGATCAAATTGAAGACCGGGAATTCAAGGAAATGGCTCCTGAACTGTACAAGAATGTTGGGGCCATCATGGAAACCCTCAACAATCTATTGAGATGGTCCATGGGAGAAATGAAAATGGTGAAAACAGAGCCTATCCCGACAGCGCTTTATCAGAAGGTGGAGGAACTCCGCGGTTTTTTTTCTACATTAATCGGACAAAAACAATTGAACCTAAAAAATAAAATCCCAGAGGGCCTTCAGGTACTAATTGACCCCAATCACTTAGAGCTTGTACTGAGAAATATATTGAGCAATGCCATTAAGTACAGTCAAACAAAGGGGAATATCATTTTGAATGCACAGGAAGAAGGGGATATAGTGACCGTTTCTGTGAAAGATGATGGAATTGGTATGAATGAGGTTGAAGCACAGCAGCTATTTCAAAAAGGTTTAGCGGAAAGTAAAAGAGGAACTTCAGGGGAACAAGGGACAGGACTGGGGCTTAATTTGAGTCAGCTTTATATTGAAGAAAACGGGGGGAAGATCTGGGTAGAAAGTGAACTTGGGAAAGGATGTACTTTTTATATTTCCATGAAAAAATCATTGGAAACAATTCCTGATTACAGTGAAATTCTACTTGATTCAGCTTTAGAATAAATTGTTGGCTTGAAATGTTTTGATTTTTTAGTACTTTGAGACTCGAACCTATCCAACCTTTTCCCATGAAATTATTCAAATCAGCAAACGATATTATCATCGCACATGAGGGCAAGCACTACCTTGCACAGACCAGAGATTGGGACCAATTGGTCAACCAAAAAAACCTCTATAAAACCCTTCTAGGTGAATTAAACCCTTGGAATGAAGTAAATTGGGAACCCAAGGAATTAAAAGCTCCTATAGGTACCCAGGAAATTTGGGCTGCCGGGGTGACCTATATGCGTAGCAGGGAGGCAAGAATGGAAGAATCCAAAGAAAGTGGGGCGGCTGTCTTTTACTCGAAAGTTTACGATGCCGAAAGACCCGAGCTTTTTTTCAAATCCGCCCACTACCGAGTTGCAGATCCTGGTGGAAAAGTACATATCAGAAAAGATTCCAAATGGAATGTACCAGAACCTGAACTCACTCTTTTTATCAATAATCACAAAGAAATAGTCGGTTATACTGTAGGGAATGATATGAGTTCGAGAGACATTGAGGGTGAAAATCCATTGTATCTACCCCAGGCAAAATGTTATGATTATTCCGCATCCATCGGTCCCTGCCTTTGGGTACCTGAAAGGCCCATTGATTCTGATGCCAGCATTCATATGCATATTGAGCGAACTTGGAAAACAGTATTTGAGGGGAGGATATCCATCAATCAAATGAAAAGGACGCATGCTGAATTGACCGAGTACCTCACACGGGAGATGAGCTTTCCCAATGGAGTTTATCTGATGACAGGTACATGTCTGGTTCCAGGTGATAACTTCACCTTAAAAGAAGGAGATTGGGTTCATATCGAAATCGATAGTATCGGCAAATTGAGCAATCAGGTGGGTTTAGCTCCATAAGGGTAATGCTTGGTATGCAGTACTTTTAAAAACTACCATTGACAGACTACAGTAACCGTCACCCTGAGTGAAGCGAAGGGTCTCCTATCATATGGGAGATGCTTCGACTCCGCAAGCTCCGCTCAGCATGACGTTTCAATAACTGTCATTACC
>NZ_SLAP01000057.1 GCF_007126775.1 Cecembia sp.
AACAGCTGCCTATTTGAAATCCACCAATTGTAGATAGGAGAACCCGTCATACTGAGATTTTAAAATTTGGTATTTACAGAGAATGGAATGACATCACTTAATACGTCATCCTGATCCGCCATAGGCGGAGAAGGATCTCCTCTATTTTGGGAGACCCTTCGCTTCACTCAGGGTGACGATTCCAGTAACCTGTCAATGGTAGCGGAGCTTGCGGAATCGAAGCATCTCCTAAACTACAAGAGATGCTTCTCCCGAATTACTAGAGATCAGAATGACGGCAATCAACATGTCATCTTCGTTTTTGTACGTTTTCCTAAATGTTACATTCTCAACATAACGGCTAAATATAGGTTCACTTTTACCTTCAAAAGTCCAACCCTTTTTCCTTGTCCTATTTCCAATCCTCATCAAGGGAAAATACCCAAATCCAAATAACTGGTCCTTATCCTTTCTAAGGCCAAGATAAATCCGGCAGTTCTAAGACTTTTGATAGCCTTCTCCTTCCTTTTTTGATTCATGTCATGATAAGCCGTCACCATGGTTTCTTCCAGCCCTGAAAGGACCAGGTCCCGCTCGGAAGCTCCTTTAATTAAAGCATCTTTCTCTTCATCGGTAAAGGCTTCGCCAGTAGCATTTTCAATGGTACCCATGAGCTTCCTGTACTTTTCCATATCATACCGCTTTTCCAACTTACCAAAGGAAACCCTAGATAGGTTCTTTAGCCATTCAAAATAAGAAACTGTCACACCACCTGCATTGAGGTACATGTCAGGAATGACCATGACCCCTTTTTCCAAAAGAATTCTTTCAGCCTCCTGGGTCACTGGGCCATTTGCCGCTTCTCCAATGATTTTAGCTTGAATTTTATCTGCATTTTCAGCAGTTACCTGATTCTCCAAAGCTGCTGGCACCAATATATCACATGGATAGGTCAATAAGTCACTGGGTTTGAGGATGAACAGCCCCTTGGGATACCCTTTGAATCCTTTGTTTTCTATCTGATAGTTTTTGATAGCTTCAATGTCTATCCCTTTTTCATCCCATATTCCTCCATTCCATTCAGCAATTCCGACAACTTTTGCTCCTGCTTCGGACAGGTACTTGGCAGAATAATAACCCACATTACCCAATCCCTGAATAATGACTTTCTTCCCCCTCAGGCCGGTAGTCAATCCCAATTCAGCCATATCTTCTTCTACACTGACTGCCTCTCGAATACCAAAAAACACACCCTGCCCAGTAGCCTCTGTCCTGCCAGCAATTCCATGTTGAGACAAGGGTTTACCTGTTACACATCCCTTGGCATTGATGAGTTCCGGATTGAAAGCCTCAAAAGTATCAACAATCCAGGCCATTTCCCTGGCACCCGTTCCATAATCAGGGGCCGGTACATCCAAAGCAGGACCTATGGATTTTTTCTTGATCAATTCAGCAGTATACCTTCTTGTAATCCTTTCCAACTGTGTGGCATTGTACTTCTTTGGGTCTATCCTAACACCACCTTTAGCTCCTCCGTAAGGAATATTGACCAAAGCACATTTATAAGTCATGAGCGCTGCAAGCCCTTTAACCTCGTCTTCATTTACATGGGTACTGTAACGAATCCCCCCTTTGACCGGCAATTTGTGATGCGAATGCTGTATACGGTAGCCCGTAATGACCTCATAGGTTCCATCATCGTTTCTTAAAGGAAAATTGAACTTCAAAATACTATTGCATTGCTTGATCTGATCCAATAATCCGGGATGAATATCCATCATTGAGGCCGCTTCATCCACAAATCCACAAACATCATCAAACAAACTGTAATTTTTTTTCTTGGTCATAAAAATGGTTTTTTGGTGTGAAAATTTAAAATACAAACGTTAGGGGAAACATCCAGGTTTTACGGAATGATTTTGTTCAGTTCCTTCCAAATATCATTAAGATAAGCAAAAGGAACCAGGGATTGGTCAGGGCTCTCTCCCATCCTCACCAATACCATGTCCATTGACGGGACAACACAGAGATACTGTCCATCCCTTCCTAAGCCACAGACCATATCATCAGGAGCATCAGGAGTCCATTTTCCAGGAAATTGAACCTGTAAGCCGGGCACCATGAAACTTGCTTGGCCATTTAACCACCATAAATACCCATAACTTTGATTCAAATTCTGGCTGGGCGAAATCATATTTTTTAAAAAAATTCCATCCTCTAAAACCGTATCCCCATCCCATAAGCCATTGGCCAATAGTAACAAACCAAAACGGGCCATAGATCGGGCATCACTGAAATAAACATTATTGAAACCAAGGCTCTGCCATGAACCTCCCATTCCTATTTTTGAAGCGATTTTTTCTCTAAAATACTGCTCAAAGGGCCTTCCAGTTGCTTCTGTAATAACTTTTTCCAATAAAGTGTAAGGTGCGTTATGATATGCCCACCTGCTTCCTGGCTCTGCCTTAAATGTCAAATTACCGGGAGTATAATCATCCCGATCAGAAACTTCATCATCCAATCCGCTTGTCATGGTCAACTGATGCCAAAGGGTAATCTTCTGTTCCTGTATAGGATCCAGAGATGTCCAACCCTCACCAAGATAAGTGGAGCTGGGATCATCCAAAGTCAAGAGGCCCTCTTCTTGTGCCAATCCCACCAATACTGCGGCCAGTGTTTTTCCAGCTGATGCCCAATACCAGTTGGAAGATTGTTCAAAAGCCTGGTTGCCCAGCAGCCTACTTCCAAAATATTCCTCTACTACAATCCTCCCCTTGTGCAATATGATAAATGCCCTTGTTCCATTCTCTTCTAAATTCTGATTCAAATCATCCATTGTAGTAGTATCCCAACCCAAATCCAAAGCGGATGTGGATTCCCAAACGCCGTTACCCAATGGAGGAAAATAATAATCGCCATCAACGCTGTCAGGAACTTCATCGGGAGAACATGATATAAAACTGAAGCTGAAAACAAAGAGATATAAACACCTGATCATGAGCATATAATAATTTGAAGTGCACTTAAAAAGAATTGCTTAATCTAATCAAATTTGATGCCTGAATTAAAAACTATAATCTGATTAAAAAGTACCAATCCTTGTTGTTGGATAAATCCTCTTCTAAGTTGCAGGGAAAATACCAAAAGTTAGGCAATTGAACTGTCAGAGGTCTATAAAATGTCATAAAGTGAAATTACTGGGAAATAATCCTTCCATCCTCCATTTCTATGGTCCTATCTGTTCCATTGGCAAAATCCTGATCATGTGTAACAATAAGCATGGTCTGATGGAATTCTCTGGCCAATTCCTTAAATATATTGAATACAAGATCTGAATTTTTCTTATCCAAGTTACCTGTCGGCTCATCTCCCATGATGATCAGGGGTTCATTGATCAGTGACCTTGCGATGGAAACCCTTTGCTTTTGTCCACCAGACAGCTGATTGGCCTTCTTGAAGGCATGATCTTCCATATCGAAAATCTTAAGTTTCTCCATGGCTATATGTTCCAGCTCTTCCCTTGATTTTTTATTCAGCTTTAGTCCTGGAACCATCACGTTTTCCAAAACCGAAAACTCATTGATCAGGTAGTGGAATTGAAAAACAAATCCTATTTTTTCATTTCGAATCCGGGAAAGGTGATTGGATGACGCCCCTGTTACAAGAAGGTCGTCCAGGTACAATTGCCCCTCATAATCCGTATCCATGGTAGAAAGCACGTAAAGCAATGTTGATTTACCACATCCGGATTTCCCCATAACAGAGACGAACTCTCCTTTATTGACAACGAAAGAAACATCTTTCAGCACATGGGTCTTTTCCGGTGAGTAAAAGAATTTATTGATCTTCTTGGCTTCAATGATCTTTTTTTTCTGCATCCTATTTGCCTCTTATGATCTCAACTGGGTCCACTTTACTGGCCTTTCTTGAAGGAAAATACCCTGCCAGATATGTGGTCACCAAACTAAAAACACCCCCAATAATATAATACTTTGGATCAAAATTTACCGGATAAGTTTTGATCGTAGGCAGTGCCTCTGTTTCAAAAGGGATCCTCTCTATCCCTAGACTCGCTACAAATCCGAAAAATAACCCCATCAGCCCCCCTGCCAAACCTATGCTTATGGCGATTGTGGTGAATACAGTCTTCACATCTGTCCCTGAAAAACCTATTGCTTTCAAAATGGCAATGGTATCCATCTTTTCATAAATCATCATATTCAGGATATTGTAAATCCCAAAGCCAGATACTATCAACAAAGTAATGCCCACCACATAACTGATCAATGAACGGATCTGCGAACCGGTTTCAAATTGTGCATTTATTGTTTGAATATCATCTGCATCAATACCGAAAATACTGCTATACTCCCTTGCAACGGCCGGTGACAAAGCGTAATCATGCATTTTTACCTGGATATCAGTAATGTAAGAAGAAGTCTCCCCCAGCATCCGCTGCGCTGTTCCGATAGAAACATATGATTGTAAATTATCAAGTTCTCCCAGTCCTGATTGATAAAAACCTACTACTTTTAATTGTAGCCTATTGCCCTGCGCAGTGGTAGCCTGAACAAAATCACCAATTTCGGCCATCATTTTATCTGCAGCTCCCTTTCCTAAAATGATACTGTTTGCAGTATATTTTAAGTCCATAAATGAACCTTCCACCACATAATCACTAAAAGCAAAAAGCTTATCCTCTGCCTCTACCTCTACCCCATTCAATACGCCTGGAAGATCTACATTCCCTACATTGAAAAAAACCTGAATGGCTATTTTTGGTGCTACACCCAAAATACGCTCATCCCCATCAAGCGTGCGGATAATTTCTCCATTATTGTATATGCTCACCCTGCTGACCGATGGTTTTACAGACCTGATAATATTGAAAAAATCACGGAATTCATCCGAAATATTAATGGGCTGATCCTCATTCGGTTTGATATCATTATAAAAGCGAATATGCGGGGTGCGGTTTAAAATTAAGCCATCCAAAAGATCATTCAACCCATTCATAAAGCCCAATAAGGCAATGAACATGGTAATACTAAAGGTTACACCAATTGCCGCGACCATCGTCTGTCGAAAACGTGCCAGCATCAGCGCTTTGGCAATTTCAGCTATTAATGCAAACCTCATATCATGGTTTTCTGAGTTGGGTTGAAGCATCAACCCCACTAATGATTTCTACTTTTCTATATCCTTTCAAACCAAGTGCTACCGGTAAAGTGTCTCCTTGGGAACTGAGTACAGCATTTTCATTGATAAGGTAGGATCTTGGTAAGGTCAAAGCATTTTGCTTGGTTTGTATGACAATGTTCGCCTCAAAATTAAGATTCGGGTAAAGCACCTCAGGCTTTTTTACAAATTCCCCTTCTACAGTAAAGCTCTTGTTCCGTTCATCCAAAATGGGGTTGATTTTTGTAACAATCGCTTCGAAAACTTCCCCTCTATAACTGTCCAAACTTACCAGTATTTTTTGGCCCAGCTTTATCTTTACAATATCATATTCGTCCACCTGCATTTCTATCAGAAATTCATCCCTACTTCCCACTATTGCTAAGGGGGTCTGAGGATTGACCATTTCGCCTTTCTCCACCAAAAGTGCATAAACCTTACCCCTTACTTTACTGGTCAATAAAAGGTCACTTTCCTGGGCTTTGGTGATAGCCAGTTGCTTTGAAGCATTGCTTTCATTGAAGACAATTTCCCTTAGTGAATCTTCATATTTCAACAATAAAGATTGGTATTGGGTCTTTGCGTTTTCGAAAGCCAATTCCCTTTGCTCCAAGTCTAATGCACTCCCGATCCCTTGTCCCCATAACCGCTTTTGGCGCGCTAGCAGCAATGAGTCATTCTTTAACCTATTGCTGGCCAATTCAATGTTGACCTCCAGCTCTTTTAACCTGGACTTGTTTTCTTTTTGGTCGGCATAGGCCCTGGCAAGAGCCGCCGATTCCCTGTTCAAACGGGTTGTCTCATTAAATATTTCCAAAATGACCGCTCCCATCTCTACCTCATCTCCCTCATCTACGTAGATTTCCTTTAAAATTCCGGTAGTATTGGCATATGCCCTGTATTGATCCTTTGACTTGATAACACCGGAAGCAAAAACGGATTCTGAAATATCTTCCACTGTGGGGAAAACCGTCTCATGTTTTTGGGTACAGGAGAAGGGAAAAATAAATACAAGAGACAGTACAGTAAAAATTGATGGTTTCATAGCCAATGGATTAACGAAACGAATTTAATTTTTACTTCTGTAAATTTGAACCTTTTCCTAGTTTTTAACATAAATAGTTGAACCTGATCTCCCTGAAGGAGTAAAAACTTTTAAGCAAATCTTCCCTTCCACAGGAAATTCGGCAGAGTACAAAGGAGAGTTTATATCAGGGTCCGTTCCGTCTCTGGTATACCTTATCTGTAAACCAGGGGTCTCCACATTGGCATGCAAAAGGCCATCATGGACAATGGCTCCCGCCTTGGGGATCCGTGTATGGAATCCGCCAAAAATATGATCCAATCTTGGCAATTCCCTTTGCCCTACGGCATTGGCAAATTTATTCCAATCTTCTTCCCTTGCTGCCAAACGCCTCTCTGCATCATTAATCCTTGTCCAGTCAGGATCAGCTGCCCAAGCCCGTTCTACCAAACCAAGCATTTTAGGAAGTAAATAATATTCCATCATATCCTGTCCTTTAACGGTCTCGGTCCAAAGTTGACCCTGAATCCCTTTTATATTCAACTTACCCCTCTCCGTTAATTTCACCTTTCCATTTGCCAATTCGCTTGGATCAATGGGACGGCCATACATGTCCGTGTCATTGGAAATGAAATTATTCATAGGCACCATTCTCCAGGAAGCTTTTAGATCTACATAACCTGACCATTCATGCCCTGGCTCATTGGGGTCCAAATTATAAGCCAGATCAAAATAAATATTGGAAGAATTGCAAATAATCACTTCATAACCGGCGTTTGCCAGTTGATAAGCCATATCCTCCCCTCCCCATCCTGCTACCGCATTCCATGCATAAACCCTAAAACCAGCCTCTGCAAATTCAGGATTAGGTCTTACAACCTCCTTGCCTGCTTCTTGAAGTTCCATTTGTCCAATTTCTTCCCAGCCTGCAGTTTGAATTCCTTTTTCTTTAAATAGCTTATTGATCCGGGTATAGAAATAATTGGACAGGTCGTGTACATCTTGTATCCCATCGGTGGATGCAATGAATTGGCTACAAACGGGAGACTGTGTCCAAACACCTTTTGGTACCTCATCGCCCCCTGTATGAAATGTTTGTAAGGGAACCCCAGCGGAGCGGTACATTTCCTGGATTTCATCCACCACTTTCTCATAAAAACTGAATGCCGATTCCTGACAGATACAGATCGTATTTTCCCTAAAATTCTGTGCAGAAAGATAGGTAGAGGTATCCTCAAAATCCTCTAAAAGGTATTCCAAGGCCCCCTCTTGATCACCATCATTCATTTTTTGATGGTATCTTTTGCGCATGGCTATGATGGCAGCCCTGGAATGGGCAGGCACACCGATTTCAGGAATTACCTCAATATGTCTATCCTGTGCATATTTTAGGATTTCTTTAAAATCGGAAACGGTATAAAATCCTGTCCCATTGGGGGAGTTTTCCCAATCAGGTCCAGATCCGTAATAGGGCCATAAGAAATCCTCTTCATCCTTAGAATGTCCCCTTTTACTTCCAACTTCCGTCAATTCAGGTAAGCCAGGAATTTCAATCCGCCAACCTTCATCATTGGCCAAGTTGATATGGAAAACATTCAGCTTGTAGAAGGCCATCAGATCCAAAAGCTTAAGTACAGCATCTTTGCTTTGAAAATTCCTGGCTACATCTAAAAACAAACCCCTGTGCGCAAAACGCGGCCCGTCAAGGATTTCTATCCTAGAGAGTTTAATTTCCGTTTGCTGTCCACCAAAAAAATCCCAAGGTAAAAGCCCCAATAAAGACTGAAGCGCATAAAAAGCACCAGCTTCACCGGAAGCAGCGATACTTACCTTTTCCTCGATGGACAAGGAGTAGGCTTCCTTCTCCATGGTATCTACAGGTCTCTCTAACCTGATCTGTGCCTCTTCCTCCGATCCTGAACGAATCGTACCGGTAAAATGAGGTTGGATAATCTGAATAAATTTGTCCACTTCCTGCTGAAATGGACCGGCATGAATCACTATATCTCCCTTTAAAAGCAATTCGCCTTCTCCCCACTTATAGGATTTTGGACTGGGTATAACTGGACTCAGTGCCTCCTGCTTCAATAAAGACATCCCTTTATTTTGGGCAAAAAGAAAATCGGGTGTTGGAATAGGAATGGGGGTATCCTTAACCGCTGCCAATTGATGCTTCAATAATATGGGTTTTATCTCATGATTTTGAATCACACAACCATTTTCCTCTCCCTCAAACACAAGATATAGCCCATGAGGCGCATGGCTGTTTTTGGTCAAAAAATTATTGGATGCATATATGATCTCATGGCTTTCTCCTGGTTGAAGCACCGGAAAACCCTCTAAAGGTACCAATTGAAAGAAATCTCCAGAAAGGTGTCTGATGGCCACATCTCCTTTCAATACCTCTGGATCGACTGAAAGAAAGATGGTATTAAAAAACAATTCCCAGCTAGGCCTTATTGCCACATCTCCATTATTGTGCATTATCCACTTGGCAACATGGCGCTGGGAAGGTTGCACTTCATTCTCAACCAATTCCCAAGTCATATGGACTTCTTGAGCAAGTTCTTCTCCATTTTTGGAGGAACAACCATTGAGAAAAAGAAGAAATAAAATGCCCAGGACTAGCCAATAGCTTCTCATAGTATTTTTTTACAAGCTAAAATGCACAAAATCCTTTAGAAACCAAAGATTCTTCCCTCATTCATTAAGTGCTTTCTACATAATTTTATTAGCTTTATTCTTTGTGATATTCTATATTTTCGCAAAAGTCTCATTATTACCCAAAAATATTTATCAAATTATGAACCAAGTACAGACCTTAGGTGTCCCAATCAAAGAACGGTACCTTGCCTTGGATGTCCTTAGAGGATTGACCATAGCCCTGATGGTTGTAGTCAACACCCCTGGGAGCTGGTCCCATATGTATGCCCCCTTTATGCATGCAGATTGGCATGGTTTTACCATCACGGACCTGATATTCCCTACCTTTCTTTTTGTGGTAGGAAATGCCATGAGCTTCTCCATGAAGAAAATGGGGGCCATGGACCAGTCTCTTTTCTTGAAAAAAGTATTCAAAAGAACTTTAATGATTTTCCTTATCGGCTGGTTGCTCAATGCATTTCCATTTGTGAATTACTCAGCGGAAACAGGTTATTCCATGATCAATTGGTCAGAGGTCAGGCTTCTGGGTGTATTGCAGCGCATCGCACTCTGTTACATGTTGGCAGCGTTGATCCTATATTATCTTGGGAAAAAAGGGGCTTTGGTATACAGTGCGCTGGCATTACTGGGATATTGGGCAGTGATGTATTTCTTTGGTGATGCGGGAGACCCCTATTCATTGACTGGCAATGCTGCATTAAAACTGGACTTATGGCTCATTGGTGCCAATAACCTGTATATGGGAGAGGGTATCCCTTTCGATCCGGAAGGAGTTCTAAGCACCTTTCCCTCTGTGGTAAATGTGATTGCCGGTTTCTTGGTGGGAAAATTCATTCAGGATTTGGGAAATAATACGAATACCGTCAAAAAGTTAATTCTCTGGGGAATTGGGCTTTTGGTAATCTGTCTGCTCTGGGATTTGGTATTCCCTATCAATAAAAAAATATGGACCAGCCCTTATGTTCTCCTGACCATCAGCCTGGATCTCTTCCTCATTGCATTCTTAATGCTGGTTATCGAAGTGTGGAAAAAGAGAGACTGGACTTATCCTTTCGAAGTTTTTGGAAGAAATCCATCGATCCTTTATGTACTGTCAGGAGTACTGATATCTTTATTTTATGCGGTTAGGATCGGGGATCAAAGCTTTAAAGGTATGATTTATGAAAACCTGTTTACCTCTTGGCTGGGACCAAAAGATGCTTCCCTCCTATTTTCCATCGTCTATATGCTGCTCATTTGGCTGATCGGGCTTTGGATGGATAAGAAGAAAATCTACATCAAAGTATGATTGGATAGCACTTACCGGTCAAAGAATGCCCTTCTTCTGGAAACTTTCAAGTCCTGAAGGATGGAAGATTTGACACGGATGTCCACATTATAAGAGGTAAATCGTCCAAATGGAATCCAGTTGACATTCATCTGCCAACAATGTAAATCCCTAGCGATACCGATCATAGTCTGCGTGATCTGGGCTGTCATCAAATCATAACCGCCATTGAAGTTAATTTTCCACTTATCGGATATCTTCACATCTCCATTGATATTCAGCGCAGAAGTAATGTTGGTTTGTCCTGATTGGGACCTGTTGTAGGCAACGTTAAAACCAAAACCTAAATTCCAGGGAAGACTCCAGTCAATGTATTGGGAGGGGTCATTGACAATGCGGTTGATTTCTTCTTCCACAAACTCGTTCATGACACCCCCTTGCTGAAGGAAGTCATTGGTAATGTCCTCCCTTACTTCGCCTGGATTCCTGGTATTCTGGCTGGGATTGATTGTTCCGTTGATATTCATCTGCAGAGATCGCAATGTACCTATCCCCTGCCCAGCTTGCCACGCAAATTGGTTAACCCTGCGTTCTACCGTTTGTCCCTGTGTATTGGTAAATTCCCTCCGCGCATAGGGGTCTATATTTCCCGAAAGGTTCACTGATAGCTGATCATTTAAGAATGATGTCCTGGTATTGAAATTAATCGGAGACATGTTGAAGGAATCCGCTGCAAAATTGTAATTGGTGGCGATATTCAAGGATTGAAGCAAGGGGATTTTTTTGGTTTCAACTTCCTCTCCCTCTTTATCTGTTTTAATTTTGGCCTCTACCACATTTCTCAGACTAAAACTCATGGCCCTGGCTTCTCCGAGTGGGGCACCTCCAAAAATAAAACCTTGGTGCCGCGAAAAGAGCTGCCGCCTCCCTTCTTCATCCACCTGCACCGATTGGTAATAACCAAAGGCCGGATTGGAAAAATCAGGCGTAAAATTAAAACCTATGGAAGGCTGCATATGGTGCCTGATGGTTTCAATTTTCTTGCTTCTTTTGAAATTATAAAAGCCGTATACGTTGGTATTCAGATTAAAGGAACTGTTGAAGAAACTGACCCTGTTAAACCCATTCTCTAAAATCCTATCCACGCGGTCTTCTACGGGATTATAGAAGAAATTAATCCTTTCCAAATACCATAGTTCTGTCAAGTTCATGGAAGCTGTACCGGTAAAATACTTGAAGAGGGTAAAGTTGGAACTGATGGGAATGGTATTCCTTGCTCCATTGTTTGCATCTGCAAGAAGTTGTGGTAAATTGGCCAGGTTAAAAGGCAAGATATTTGGCTGGGTAAAATCTGTCTCCCCTATGTTTTGTTGCAAGGCCTGATTGGGTACACCAAAAGCTGGAGTGATCCGGTTGGTGATGGAGTTTTGTAAGTTAAAGTTCCATGCAATGTTCAAAGTTTTTAAGGGCTCAAAACGGACGTTCTGAAAAGGGTTTTGCCGGTTCATATTGACGGCTACATCGGGTAATATCAGGTTCACCTCATCTGTTTGTACATTTTGGGAATGCCTCAGGTTAGCAGACATGCTGAAGGGAGTCCCTTGAAAAGTTTTACTGTAAGCAATATTAGAAGAGAATTCTGAATTTACATTGGTAAGAAAATTCGTAGGGTTAATGACCACATTGTTATAATTGGTCGTACCGGCATTCACTGAAGCAGAGAACCTGGAATTGCCCCTTGACTCGGGTTGATGGGACCACCTTACCCAAATGGTATTGTAGTCCAAAGGATTCAATTCTGTTTCAGGACTTTGGAACCTTTGGTAATCTAAATCAAAAGAACCATTATACCTGTAGCGCTTTTTGTAAATGGTCGCTGCTTTGGCACCATAACCTCCTAAAGAATAGATATCTCCTGTGACGCGGGTATGCACATAATCGTTGAAGGCAAAATAATACCCGAAATTTCTAAGAAAAAAACCCCTCACCCTTTCCTGTCCATAGGATGGGAAAACGATACCGGAAGCTTTTTCATCCGGGGTGTCAGGAATGATCCCGAAAGGCAAACCTGCAGGAGTTGGAATGTTGTTGAAATAGAGGTTGAATGGTCCTGTCACTACCTGCTTGCCCCTGATGGATTTGATTTTTCCGGCACTGATATGCCAATGCGGTGTTTCAAGGTTACAGGTGGTGTAATATCCATGGTCCAGGTAAATGCTCCCATCCCTGTCTTTTTTGATGGTCGTTCCTCTTAGCAAGCCATCCTGCTGTTCGGTCACCACATCCTTGATGATGGCTTTTTGCGATTTGAAATTATACCGCATTTCCTTTCGTATTTCATAGGTGGCATTGCC
Source organism: Cecembia sp. (assembly GCF_007126775.1). Lineage (GTDB taxonomy): Bacteria > Bacteroidota > Bacteroidia > Cytophagales > Cyclobacteriaceae > Cecembia. Next base: position 12,467 of record NZ_SLAP01000057.1, read on the forward strand.
TTCTTTAAAAATAGGATTGCCCTGAATATTGCCCAGACTGTCCGTGATGCCAGAGGCAAAAAGTTCACTTTTGTCCCAATCAATAATGATAAGATCAGCATCTAAACGGATATTACCATATTCAAACCAGGCATCATTATAAAGGTAAACCCTATTCTCTGTAAAATCCGTAATGATACTGTCTTCAGCATAATAGTTGATTGTGGTTTGAATATCACTTTGAGGCACTACTTTTGTAGTGTCTGTACGGGGAACTGTATCTTGGATAAAAAGTAAGGAGTCCAGATCCGGAAAAACCAAGGAAGCAGGATTCAAGATACTGTCCGGTGCTGTAATTCTTATTTCAGGGTCTATTTCAGTACCCCTCTGCTGGGAGAATACCTGCTGGGGTAAAACCCAGAGCGTCAAAAGAAGGAAGAACAATCCTGACCAAGTATTATGCACTTACTATTTCTATTTGATTAAAAATTTATAAATTTCACGCGGGCAAATTTAACAGTATTCAGACGCATGGGAAGTTTTAACGGTAAAAATATTCTTGTAATTTCATTATTGACCATTTTTTTCTTTTTAAGTGGGTTTTCCACTACCGGATCCAAGGCTCCGGAATTCAAATTGAGACGAATCGTTATCGATGCCGGACATGGTGGTAAAGACCCCGGTGCATTGGGTACATATTCCAAAGAAAAAGATATTGCCCTGGCTGTAGCCCTCCAGGTCGGTAAATATGTACAAGAATACCTTCCTGATGTTGAAGTCATCTATACGAGAAAATCCGATGTTTTTTTGGAATTGAAAGAGAGGTCTAACATTGCTAATAGAAATAGGGCCGACCTTTTTATTTCCATTCATTGTAATGCCGTCAGTAATAAGGGCGTTTATGGCACAGAGACTTTTGTTATGGGTACCAAAAACTTTGAGGCCAATTTTGAGATCGTTAAACGGGAAAATGCCGTTATTACCCTAGAGGATAATTATGAGGAAAACTATGAAGGTTTTGACCCATCTTCTCCAGAATCCTATATGATGTTTAACCTTACCCACAAGGCTTTTTTATCCAACAGTATTTCCCTGGCTTCTAAAATTGAAGATGATTTCAAAACAAGGGTCAATCGCTCCAGCCGTGGGGTGAAACAGGCCCCATTTTATGTCTTGTGGACCACCAGCATGCCTTCAGTACTTATCGAGTTGGGTTTCCTTACAAACATCAATGAGGAAAGGTTTTTAAATTCCAAAGACGGACAGGTTTATCTGGCTTCAGCCATTTATCGGTCTATCAAGGCTTATAAAGAGGAGTTGGAGGATTTGTAGAAGCTGCTTTGTACCATGTACAAAGTACGAGGCAATTGCGAGATACTAGAGATTAGACACTAGACGCAAGATAGGGCTGGCCATTCATCGTTAAAGTAGTTCAAAGTTCAATGGTTCGAGGTTCAGTGTACCTTACAAGATTCGTAAAACACTGAACTATGAACTTTTGACACTTAACATTTTCCACTCCTCATTCTATATGCCAAAGCCCCGTACCTAATTTTCTTACCCCTGCTGCTCTGATCACAGAAAAAGGCTGGACCCCCACTACAACATCAAAATCAAGGTAATTCCTGCCTGCAGCAGGCAGGTGTGAAATCTGTGTAATTAGTGGTCCAAAAATCCTGCTCTTCAAAAGAAAAAACTCCCAAACCTTCTAAGCTCCAACCATATAACCTGACAACAAAGTTATCATCCGTTCATTGTTAAAGAAGTTCAATAGTTCAAGGTTCAGTGTGCCTTACACAATTCGTAAAACAACTTGTCCGCCGTGGCGGACTGAACTCTGAACTTTTAACACTTAACATTTCTATTCCTCACTCCCCATAGCCTCTTATAATCCGCTGTATATACTTCCCTATAATATCAAACTCAAGGTTCACCTCATCACCAACTTTCAGTTCATGAAAATTAGTGTGCTCATAGGTATAGGGAATAATTGCCACAGTAAAACGGCCATTTTTGGAATTGAAACAGGTCAGGGAAGTACCATTAATGGTAATGGATCCCTTTTCTACAGTCACATTGCCACTTGCAGCATCAAAGGAAAAATCAAATAGCCAGGAACCGCCCTCCTCTTTTATCCGGTCTACCTTCCCAATCTGATCCACATGACCTTGCACGATATGTCCGTCAAATCTTCCATTGGCAGGCATACAGCGCTCCAGATTTACCTTTTTGTCCAGTGCCCAGGATTTCAAATTGGTCTTTTTCAAAGTCTCATCGATAGCCGTCACCCGGTAAATCTCCCCTTCTACAGCCACCACTGTGAGACATACCCCATTATGGGAAACAGATTGGTCAATTTTCAATTCCTGGGTAATTGCTGAACTGATGTCAAAGTGCACATTGGTACCTTCCTTTTCAATATTGACAATGGTCCCCAAAGTTTCTATGATTCCTGTAAACATATTGAGATTTATTTGCGATAATTCAGTCGGTTAACATCCGGACATTAATTTGGTTCAAATTTAAGCCAATTAATCCCTTAACTTAGCATCCATAAAAAAATCTTCATGGGCATGTTGAAACTCGAGGACAGCTACCGCCACAAAGGTCAAAGACGGGAACTAGTCAAATTATTAAAATCAAAAGGTATCCAAAACGAATCCGTTTTGGAGGCAATCAATACCTTACCCAGACACTTTTTTTTCGATACTGCACTTGATTCCCACGCTTATGAAGACAAGGCTTTTCCCATTGGTGAAGGACAAACCATTTCCCAACCCTATACGGTAGCTTTTCAGACGGAATTGCTACAGATTCAACCCGGAGACAAAGTATTGGAAATCGGAACAGGTTCGGGATACCAAGGGACTATCCTCCACCTACTCGGGGCAGAAGTGCATACCATTGAGTACCAGAAAAAACTGTACGAAAAGACAAAAAAATTCTTGGGAAAATTGGGGATTCCCCTGAATTTTTATTTCGGAGACGGCTCACAAGGCCTTCCAGGAAAAGCCCCTTTTGATAAAATCCTTGTTACCGCAGGTGCCCCCATCGTGCCAAAATCCCTTTTAAAACAGTTGAAGATAGGTGGCATATTGGTGATTCCTGTAGGGGATAAAAATACCCAAAAAATGCTTCGGTTGATCAAAAAAACCGCTACCAAAATAGAGCAGGAAGCATTTGACAATTTTGCATTCGTTCCCTTACTCGGTGCAGAAGGATGGAGGTGACAAAATTTTATACTGAACTATGCGCCTGTGTTTTTTATTCTTAGATTAAAATTCTGTATTTTTGTCCAAAATTAGTGTTTATGACTAAAAGAAAAACAGCAAGACAGTCAGAGGTCGTCATGACCGAAATGGTTTTGCCCAATGATACCAATACGCTCCACAATTTAATGGGGGGCAAACTTATGCATTGGATGGATGTGGTAGCGGCAATCGCAGCCCAAAAGCATTCCAATAGAATAGTAGTTACTGCTTCTGCTGACAGTATTTCATTTAAGCATCCTATTGCTCTGGGCAATGTGGTTACCCTTAAGGCACAGGTAACCCGGGCCTTCAATTCCTCCATGGAGGTCTTTATCGAAGTATGGGCTGAGGATATTCCAGGCAATAAAAAAACACAGACCCACCGCGCTTTTTTCACTTTTGTAGCGGTGGATCAAAACGGCCGGCCAATTGAAGTGCCGGAGCTGGTTCCGGAAACAGCGGAAGAAACAGAACTTTATGAAGGTGCCTTAAGAAGAAGGCAGCTGCGTCTGGTGCTCGCAAAAAGAATGGATCCAAAAGATGCGGTTGAACTGAAATCTATATTTAACCTGGAAGAAGGCAAAACCAAAAATTAAGCATTAGCCATGCACTTGAAAACAGAAGACCTCATACGCCTTGAAATTGATTTTGACTCCGGGTTGATTCCTCCTCCTTACAGCCATACCTTCAAACTGAAAATAGGTTTTGGAAAAAACTTTCTGGATACTACGCTGGACTTGATGTATACGGATAGGGAGGAACTAACAGCAGAAGAAATTTTTGATGAGGGTTTTACGGAAGATGATGATTTCCATTTTCATGGCGAGGTACCCAAGGTTTGGGAAGAGCCCTTGAAAAGTCTCTACTCCAAATCCAAGTGGTCCAATAACAAGGTGACAGAAGATGGTGGAATTCGGGTTTTGGCCAAAGACAGGCATGGTAAAATCAGTCGGACGGTTCCTCTCAATCAGCAGGAATGGCAACTTTTTACCCAAGATTATATTCAGGCCATATATGAAAGCAGTAAAAAGGAAAGGCCTCTGCAAATCCAATACCTTATCCGGGAAAAAGACAGGGAGACTCATATCCAATTGACGATGAAATTTCTCCTTAGAAAAGTAGAAGTCAATACCAATGGAAAAATCCAGGAAGCTGACTGGGAGGCAACAAAGGAATTGCTCTCTTTTGTCTTTCTACCGGATTACGATTACGAAAAAGCCAAGGAACAAAAGCCCAAAAACCAAGGTCAGTTTATAGAATGCGGGGACGGTTATTGGCATGAAATGGGAAAAGGAGTCATCAATATTGACGACTCCTTTGATGCAGTGGCCAAAATCAAGGCCGGTTTCCAGAAAATAAGCTGATCAAGGGGTTGCTTTGTCATAAAACTCCCTTACAAAAGCCAATAATTGGTTTTCAGTGAGCTTATCCGAGGTTTCCACAGAGAGCCACTTCCCATTGAAAGCCTTATTTTCCCTTAACCTGTTCCTCATTTTTTCTTTCATAGTACCAGGACCAAACAAAAGAATGTCATCAAATGGCTGCAATTTATGCTCCATGAGGCGGAAATACTCCTGTATTTCGTTCTGGGCTGTATTGTGTTTTTTGTATTCATTGTTGGAAGCATGCTCTGGATTTTGTGAAAAACGGGTCATGTCTTTCACTTCTCCATCCACTCTTTTGATACTTTCATAGGGAGAATCGATGGTTTCAATCAATTGCACACTTCCCTTATCGTAGCCAATAAGGTGGGCCTTTCCATGATCAATCCAGACACCCACTTGCTTAAATGTGGTTTTGCTCATAGTCATTAGGGTTTATTTTTTAACTTTTCATCTTTTGCTGCAAATAAGCCATCAAAGACTTTAAGGTAGCAGTTTTCCCGTAATCTTCCTCGGGAATATCCACGTTTAATTTTTCACTGATGGCCACTATAAACTGAAGTGCATCAAATGAATCAATATTGAGTGCTTCCCGGATATTTTCATCCGGCATCAGCGTACTGGGATCATGCTCTGGAGCAATCCGCTTCAGCAGCTGAAATATGGTGTTTTTGATGCTTTCTTCATTCATAGATTTTCTGGGTTTTGTAAATATTTATTCAATGATGCCAAAAACTTTGATCCAATCAAACCATCTGTAGCCCGATGGTCTGCAGCCAAGGTAACATCAACCACTGGTTTGATGCCTATCATACCCTCTGCTACTATAGCTTCATCTCTGATTTCACCAAAACCTACAATACCTACCTGAGGGGGATAAATTACCCCATAAACCTTGTCAGCTCCTCCTTCTCCAATGCTGGTAATGGTAAAGGTAGATTTGCTTAGCTCAGAACTACGTAATTTGAATGCCCTGGCCCTGGGAATGAGGTCATTCAGTCTTTCCATGATACCATCAACCGATAAGGTGTCGGCATTCAAAATAGCAGGTAACATGATGCCACCTGTGCGCAGGGAAACTACAAAACCTATATTGATTTCGTTTTTCCTTTCCAGACCATCTTCCCAAACTGCATTGAGATCAGGAACATCGTCCAAGGCTTTGGCTACTGCCTTTATCATTAATGCTACTGGCAATAAACGTTGCTGTACACTCCTTTCTTTATTGGCTTCCTTCAGCCATAGCATGGCCTTAGAGAAGTCAATGCGCTTTTCTAAATAGTAATGCGGGATATCCTGATTGGATCGGCTCATTGCTGCAGCTACAGCTTTCCTTATGGCTTCTGACTCAGGTATGGCCAATTTGGATTCAGGTTCATACCTGGGTTCAGTAACTATTGGATCTGTTTTAGCCTTAGCCTTTTTCTCTTGACCCTCTCTCAAACACTTGTCTATATCGGCTTTTACAATGGCGCCATCAGGACCTGTTCCTGATATTTTAGATATATCCAATTGATGGGCTTCAGCTATTTTCTTGGCCAATGGGGATATCCTTACCCTTTCCCCTCCTGCTTTTTGGGGAGATGCAACCGGCACCTTAATCTTTCCTTCCTCCACCTTGGCAGGCTCCACCATTTTCTCCTGATCTGGAATGTTTTCTTGAGGTATTTCCTCGGTTATCTCATCACTTTCCCCGCGGATCAATGCCATAACAGTACCAACTGGAATTTTTTCTCCTTCGGCTACCAAATGCTTTTCCAATATTCCTTCCCCAAAAAACTCAATTTCTATCAGTCCTTTCTGGGTATCCACATCAGCAATGATATCCCCTCGCTTCAGCAAGTCTCCAGGCTGCTTTCTCCATTCTACTAATGTGCCGTCTTCCATATCTGCACCCAAACTTGGCATTTTAAATGAAATCATGGCTTCAAGATTTTTCTGACCTTTTCTACAATATCCTGTACTTGCGGTACTGATGCATCTTCCAAATGTTTGGGATACGGAATGGGTACCTCCACTCCACACAGACGCTCCACGGGTAAGTCCAGCTCAAAAAAAGCTTTTTCCATGATCCTTGCGCTAATCTCAGATGAAATACTGACTGACTTCCATGCATCTTCCACAACCAAAGCCTTATGGGTTTTGGCTATAGAAGTTAAGAATGTTTCTTCATCTAAAGGACGTAAGACCCTTAAATCGATCACTTCTATATCCATCCCATCCTTGGATAAAACTTCTGCTGCTTCCAAAGACTTGTATACCCCTGTACCATAAGTAATCAGGCTCAAATCAATACCTTCCCGCCTGACTTTTGCCTTACAAATGTCAACCGCTCCTGCATCTTCAATAATCTCAGCCTCCAAATTCAACATGGAAGTATATTCAAAAAGAATAACCGGGTCGGGACTTTCCAAAGCAGTCAACAACATACCCCTCGCATCTTCATGGGTTCCTACAGCCAAAACATTGATTCCCGGAACATGGGCATAAAAAGGCTCCCAAGAATGGGAATGCTGAGCGGCCAACTGCCTACCGATGCCACAACCCATACGAATGACTACAGGCACATTGAGCTGTCCTCCTGACATATGCAATAAGGTAGCCGCATTGTTGATTATCTGATCCATGGCCAAAAGACTGAAATTGACCGTCATGATTTCCACAATCGGTCGCATCCCAGCCAATGCAGCCCCTATGCCTGCACCTGTAAAACCCGATTCCGAAAGGGGTACATCCATAATTCGGCCCGGACCAAACTCTTTGAGCAAACCTTTGCTCACAGCAAAAGCGCCCCCATAATGGCCAACATCTTCTCCCATCAGGAATACCCGCTCATCTTTTTGAAGGGCTTCCCGAATCGCAGATTTCAAGGCCTCTCTGTAGGTGATAGTTTTCATTTTGCTCATGGTTCCTGGTTTTCACTGTACACAAATCGACACAAATCTTCAATAGGCTCCCATGTCCCATTTTCAGCAAAATCCACCGCTGCCGCCACTTCTTTCTCCACCGCTTCCTCCAAGGAAGCAATCTCCTTTTCCGTAATCAATTGCTCCTTCAGCAGGTACTTTTTAAACTGCGGAATCGGATCCTGCTTTTTCCATTCCTCCACTTCAGCTTTATCACGGTAAAGTTCGGCATCAAACATAGAATGGGCCCTGAATCGATAAGTGTAGCAAACCAGAAAATACGGTTTGCCCGTTTCCCGGATATAATCCACGGCTTTTTGAGCAGCTTTCATCACCTCCAAAAGGTCCATGCCATTGACAGTAGCGGTTTCAATACCGTAAGTGGGTCCTTTCTTTTCCAATTGCTGCTCTGAATGGGTGTATTCCAAGGCAGTGCCCATAGCATATAGGTTGTTTTCGCAAAGGAAAAGAACTGGCGCATCCCATAAAGCGGCCAGGTTCATAGATTCGTGGAACTCTCCTTCTGCAGCTGCTCCCTCACCAAAAAAGCAACAGGTAACATTCTTTTTACCTTGCTTCTTGGAAGCCAATGCCATGCCCACAGCCATAGGTAAATGCCCTCCAACGATGGCATTGCCTCCATAGAAGTGAATATTTTTATCAAAAAGATGCATGGAACCACCCCTTCCCATGGCACAACCTTCCACTTTTCCATACATTTCGGCCATGATCGCTCCCGGATCCATTCCTCTGGCCAAAGCATGACCATGTTCCCGATAAGTACTCAGGATATAATCCTCCTCTTTCAAAGCCTGCATGACACCAACAGCCACGGCTTCTTCTCCCACATAAAGGTGTAGGAAGCCACGGATCTTAGTCTCCGTATATACCTCTGCTGACTTTTCTTCAAACCTTCTGATCAGTTGCATCTGATGAAGCAAGCGCTTTCCTTCGGCTTTGCTGACCGGAAACTTAGATTTAGATTGGGTCTTTTTCATGTGCTTCAGTTTTTTTCTAATGTTGACAGGTCCCCTTCGGGTAAACCCAATTCTCTGGCCTTCAATAATCTCCTAAGGATTTTACCGCTTTTTGTTTTCGGCAGACTGTCAACAAATGCTATCTCTTTGGGAGCAACAGCAGGCCCCATTACCTTTCTGGCATAGCCTATAAGCTCTAATTCCAAATCTTCATTGCCTTCATGCCCTTCTTTGAGTACTACAAAAGCCTTGACCAACTCTCCAATGGAGGGTTCAGGCTTACCAATAACTGCTGCTTCAGCTACAGCAGGATGCTTCATAAGGTTGCTCTCCACCTCAAAAGGCCCCACCATATGTCCTGAAGTTTTGATGATATCGTCCGCCCTGCCTACAAACCAGTAATAGCCATCAGCATCCTTCTTGGCCAAGTCACCACTTAGGTACCAATCGCCCATAAAACATTTCTGATAGCGTTGTTCTTCCCCAAGATATGCCCTGAAAATGGATGGAAAATTCTTTTTCAGGACCAAATGTCCCTGTGCATCAGAACCATCCAATAATACCAATTGCTCCCCATCCACATCAGCAATACCTACCTCCACACCGGGAAGCGGTCTGCCCATGGAACCGGGTTTAATTTTCATAGAAGGGTAATTGGCAATCATGATACCTCCGGTTTCTGTTTGCCACCAATTGTCCAAAATCGGGACGCCAAAAGCTTCCTTTCCCCAAGCCACAGCCTCTGCATGAAGGGGTTCCCCCACACTCAGGACCAAGCGAAGCGCAGATAGATCAAATTTTTCCCTGGGGACCATCTTCATGCGCATCAACCTCCTGATAGCAGTAGGCGCAGTATACCAAATATTGACCTTTTCTTTTTCCAGAATGCTGTACCAGCGCATGGCATCAAACTCCTCTTCATCCACTATACTGGTCACTCCATTGACTAAAGGAGAAATGATGCCATAGGAGGTCCCTGTGACCCAACCTGGATCTGCTGTACACCAAAACACATCTCCTGGCTGAAAATCCAGTACATACTTTCCTGTAATATAATGGGTATAAACAGCCTTATGTACATGAATAGCCCCCTTGGGCATACCCGTAGTCCCACTGGTAAAGTGCAACAGTGCAGGATCTTCTTCACCGGTAGGAGGAATGGTGAAATCTTCAGAAGCTTTGTCCATCAGCTTTGAAAAAGACAGTGCACGGTCGTCCAGGTCCTCGGCTGCATCAGTCAAAAGGATGTATTTCAAAGCAGGAAGACGCCCCAAGAGATCCCTGACTTTTTTCAGATAAAACTGTACGTTGGTGACCAAAACGACCCCTTCTCCCTTACTCAATCGCTGGAAAATAGGCTCAGGCCCGAAAACAGAAAACAAGGGACAATACACTGCTCTGTACTTCAAGCTGCCCAAAGCAGTGATGTAGAGCTCCGGGACCCTTCCCAATAGGGAAAAAACCCTTTCTCCCTCCTCTATTCCTAATCTTCGCAGCACATTGGCGAATTGAGCAGTCCGTTTTTTTAGCGCTCCATAGGTCAAATCCTCATAACTTTGGTCTTTTCGGACCAATCTGATCGCCAGAACATCCTTTAAAGATCCAGAGCCATGACGGTCTACTGCTTCATAGCCTATATTCAATCCCTTACCTTCCGGAAGACCACTGAGCGCAGCGGTTTCTTTCTCCCAGTCAAAGGCCCCATAGGTAATGTCGTAATCTTTCAAATTGGCTTTTTTCATGGTTAATTTGGGTTCTTGAATTTATTCTCCGCTTTACTGATATTCTCTATCCCTTTCAAAAGGGCATCAGGACTGAAAGAGATACTGTCTATCCCTTCCTCAACCAGAAACTGTGCAAAATCAGGGTAATCACTTGGAGCCTGACCACAGAGCCCTACCTTACGTTTGGCATTTTTGGCCTTCCTGATCACTTGTGAAAGCAGTGTTTTGACCGCAGCGTTGTTTTCATCAAAAAGATCGGATACAATCTCAGAATCCCTATCAATCCCTAATGTCAATTGGGTCAGATCGTTAGAGCCAATAGAAAACCCGTCAAAAATTTCCGCGAACGCTTCCGCCAAAATCACATTTCCCGGAAGTTCTGCCATTACATAAACTTCCAAACCGTTTTTTCCCCTTTCCAAACCATAATTTTTCATAGTTTCCAACACTTTCCTACCCTCATCCACTGTCCTGCAGAAAGGGATCATCAACTTCACATTATCCAGCCCAAAATCATCCCGCACAATTCTCATGGCCTCACATTCCAGCCCAAAACCCTCTTTGTAAAGGGGATGGTAATACCTGGAAGCACCCCTAAAACCAAGCATTGGATTTTCTTCCTCTGGTTCAAATCCTTTCCCTCCTATAAGTTGGGCGTATTCATTGGTCTTAAAATCACTCATCCTGACAATCACATCCTTGGGATAAAAGGCTGCAGCTACCAGGGCAATGTGCTCGGAAAGTTTCTCTGTAAAGTATTGCTTCTTATCTGCATAGTGCTGGGTAATCGCTGCGATGGCCTTCTTGTCATTATTTTCTGGTAAGTCCTCATATTTTACCAAAGCCATGGGATGAATCCTGATGGTATTGCTGATGATAAATTCCATGCGCAACAAGCCAACACCCTCATTGGGATAAAATGAGAGACGAAAAGCTTTGAAAGGATCAGCTAGGATAAACATGGCTTGCGTCCGTGTTGGGGCCAAGGATTTAAAATCCAATTCTTCTACTTCCCAGTCGAGCTTTCCTTCATAGACAATCCCTTCATCTCCCTCTGCACAGGAAACAGTGATGGTTTGACCATCTAAAAGTTTATCCGTAGCATTCCCTGTACCTACAATAGCATGAATCCCCAATTCCCTGGCTACGATAGATGCATGACTGGTCCTACCTCCCTTATTGGTGACAATGCTCACTGCCTTTCTGAGCATGGCATTCCAATCTGGATTGGTAATATCGGCCACAATGATATCTCCTTGCCGAACTTTGCTGGCATCAGCGATGGATTTGACGATGCATACCCGCCCTGAGGCAATGGCACTGCCAACAGCCTTACCTTTCACCAATGCTTTGCCTTTATTTTTTAACTTATATTCCTGGATTTTGACGCCTTCCTTTTCACCATGTACCGTCTCAGGACGGGCCTGCACAATGAATAGCTCCCCCGTTAGCCCATCTTTTGCCCATTCAATGTCCATAGCCATCCCATAATGCTTTTCAATTTTGTAAGACCAGTCTGCCAAAAGTTCTACCTCCGCTGGATCCAAGGAAAAATTCTGCCGCTCCGGAATGCTTGTCACTACATTTTTGATGGGCTTTTCTCCTCCCGTATTGTAAATCATTTTATTTTCCTTGGCTCCCAATTTCTTAAAGATTACTGCCTGCTTCCCTTTTTCTATAGAAGGTTTGAAAGCGTAAAACTCATCCGGATTTACTGCTCCCTGCACGACATTCTCTCCCAAACCCCAGGCAGAGGTAATGTAGATGGTGTTTTCAAAGCCTGTCTCAGGATCTATGGTAAAAATCACCCCGGCACTGCTCAGGTCAGACCTGACCATCTTCTGCACCCCGGCAGATAGCGCCACCTGCATGTGGTCAAATCCATTGTCCACCCGGTATTTGATTGCCCGGTCATTGAAAAGTGATATATAGCAACGGTGAATTGCTGCCAGCAAGTCTGCTTCACCCTCTACATTCAAAAAACTATCATGCTGACCGGCAAAACTTGCTGTAGGCAGATCCTCTGCAGTGGCCGAACTTCTTACAGCCACAGCGATCATTTTTCCTTTGCCCAAAGTCCGGTAGGCAGCTAAAAACTCCTGTCTCATGGCATCACTGAATTTGCCTTTTGCCATCAAATCCCGGCACTGCTTCCCCACTTCACTGAGGTTGCCCAAATCCTCAGTCTGTAAGCGGTCAAGATTTTCCTGAAGTGCTTTCTCCAGTTGATTTTCCTTCAAAAACTCCCGGAACGTATCGGCCGTAGTGGCGAATCCATCCGGAATCTTAATCCCTAAAGCAGAAAGTTCAGAAATCATCTCCCCCAAAGATGCATTCTTCCCTCCTACCTTGGCTAGGTCTTTATTCTTGATCTGACTGTATGGAATTGTGTAATTTGACATGGTTATTTGAGTAGCTAGTGGAATCAGAATCAATTTAACCGATAGGAAGCGAAAAAATTATGATGAATGTCACTTAAGAACCTGATATTTAATCTTTTGAATAAAAATTCATGAATTTTGTATAAAGTACCAAGATCCCTTGAACCCTGAACTCCTCAACCTTGAACGTTGAACCCTGAACCCTGAACCTACTTTGTTCAAATGTTCACAGTTCATAGTTTTATGAATCTTGTAAAGTTCACTTATACCCCTGAACTTCTGAACCTCGAACCCTGAACCTTGAACCCTGAACCTTGAAC
>NZ_SLAP01000085.1 GCF_007126775.1 Cecembia sp.
AAAACCAAAACTTAAGGACTCCTTATGAATTTACGAGGTTCCAGCCTGAAATTGTAAGGTCATATGAAATCGGTTATAAAAGTTTGATTGCGAATAACAAATTGCTAATTGATGGATATTATTACTATAACAGATTTGAAAACTTCATTGGTGGTCAAATACTGGTTCAGGACGCAAATTTTGATCCACAAAATCCCGCTTCCGCTTTGGGCTTAAATCTTTTGAGTGCCAATACCAGAAATGTTTTCTCCATGCCGGTCAATAGACAGGAAGTAATTAGATCCTATGGTTGGGCTTTAGGGGCAGACTACCAATTGCCTAAAAACTACACTATTGGAGGTAATGTGTCCTTCAATAAGTTGGCGAATTTGGATGAGTTAGCGGAAGTAGGATTCATCCCTTCCTTCAATACACCGGAGTACAGAACCAACCTTACATTTGCCAACAGAAACATCAACAACAAAAACATCGGTTTCGCCATTGCATGGAGATGGCAGGATGAGTTTGTTTGGCAATCTTCCTTTGTTGCTCCTGGAGTGAATGCCCAACAGCTTTCTGTCATGCCAGCCTTTAGCACCTTAGATGCCCAGGTAAGCTATAAAGTGAAAAGCATCAAGTCCATTGTAAAATTGGGTGGTCAGAACTTGTTCAACAGTTCAGGCTTCCGTCAGGCTTGGGGTAACCCTACTGTCGGAACCATGTACTTTGTTTCCCTTACCTTTGATGAATTCTTGAATTAATAAATAAATGAAGTCATAAAAAAAGCCATTCTAAAAAGAATGGCTTTTTTTATGACTTAAAATCTTTTGCCGATAACCTCATGGGTGTCACCCTGCCATAAAAATCAAAGCTCTCCCCTACTATCCTTGCCCCCATTTTACTAAGTAAGTTTACGGTTATATCCCTTGCTTCAATATGAATCTCTTCAGCATCTTCTTCAAATAGCGCTTTAATACTATGACCTGCCAACTGCCTGCCAATCCCTTTTCCTCTGTAGTCAGGATCTACAGCATACCTTCCCCAATGCCAGATTTCCCCATCCCACCATGCAATGGCCAAGGCGAGTAGCCTGTTGTTTTTCCTAATACCCCAACTCTTTTGGATCTCATTTTTTACTGGTAGGTAATCTCTGGGTATTCCTTGTTCTATGGTAAACACTTTTTCCATCAACGCAATGGCTTTTTCCATATCTTCATCAGAAAGATGGTAAATATTTAATGTCCCAAAGTCTTCCATCCGATGAATTTAAATCTTATTTTTAAAAAAAGGAACAAATACAATACGCAATGCATTATTTTATGGAAACCATAACTACAAATTGATATGAAAAGAAAAGCAACTGCCGTATGGCAAGGTTCAGGAAAAGAAGGTAAAGGCCATTTGACTACCGAAACCGGCGTACTGGACAAAACCCAATATTCATTTAGTTCCCGTTTTGAAGATGGGAAAGGCACAAATCCAGAGGAATTGATTGCAGCGGCCCATGCAGGCTGCTTTGCGATGAAACTCAGTTTCAATTTGAGTGGGGCAGATTTTCCACCACAAGAATTGGATGTACAGTGTGTCATTACTTTTGAAGACGGTACGATCAAACAATCCAAATTGATTCTGAAAGCCCAAGTGGTTGGTATCAGTGAGGAAAAATTTGCTGAATTGGTCAAAGACGCAGAAGAGAACTGTCCCATTTCCAAATTATTGGATACTGAAATCGTAGTAGAATATACCTTGAACTGATTTGATTCAAACACTCTCCAACTCATTTTTTGGAGAGTGTTTAGGATCTGCTAAAAAAGTCTCAGGTGCAACATATTCTAGGCGGCAATGCAAAGATGTATTTTTATACCTTGAGCTGAAACCAACAAAGAAGATGGTGTACCTGAGGCTAAGCTATAATTATCAAATATTGATACTTTGGTGCAAAGGTTTTAACATATCTTGATTAAAAAACTTGCACGCTGATCTATAAAAATTACTTTTTATGTAATGATTTACATAGCTGTTTTTCAGCAGGGCCTAATTATTTTTTTTCAGTAGCCAATCAAAAACAGGTTTGGCTGAAAGTCCATGAATTAATAGGGAGAAAACAATGATCACCAAAAGCAACGCAAATAGTTCTGCCTGTTGCTCAAAATCAGCTTGGTTAAAAGCATACAATACATAATACAAGGATCCAATTCCCCTTATACCGAAAAAGGCTATTATCCAACGTTTTTTCTGGGGCAAGGGTGTTTGGATCAAAGCCAAATAACCGGATATGGGTCGGATTAGCATCACCACCAAAAAAGCAGTGGGCACCATATACCATTGAAAATCATCTATAAATTCGTGGCTTAAATAAATCCCTACCAAAGAAAATAAAACCACAATCAGTATTTTCTCCATTTCTTCTGAAAAATCATGTAAAGTCTCCAGGTACTTACCTGATTTCTCTTGATTTCTAAAAACGCAGGCCGCCACAAATACCGAGATAAAGCCATAACTGCTGGCTATTTCCGCCAGACCATAAGGAATTAGGGTAAGACTCAAAGAAAGAATTCCTATACTTGCTGCCAGTTTTTTGGATTTAGGTTTGGGGAAAAGTGGAATTGTTTTGTACAAAAGCCAACCGGATGTCCAACCAATAAGCGTCCCTGCAATAATTTTATAGAAGAAGTCCATCCATAGCCAATCCCAGAACCAATTGGAAGGATGGGCGCCAAGGAGTGCCATGGCTATGGCCAAATTGGTAAAAGGAAATGCCAGCCCATCATTTAAGCCCGCTTCCGTTGTCAAAGCCAATCGGGTATGTGAGTTGTCTTTTTTACTGGGCGAACTGGTCTGTACATCAGAAGCCAAAACAGGGTCTGTTGGGGCTATTACTGCACCGAGAAGCATCGCTGTAGCCGGAGCAAACCCAAGCCCTATCCATCCCAAGAAAAAAACAGCGATGATGGTCAAAGGCATCGTGATAATCAATAAGCGAAAAGAATATTGCCAGGTTCTCCAGGAAAATGGATTACGCAACTTCAGCCCTGCCGAGGTCAGTGAAATGATAACCCCCATTTCTGTCAATCTTTTTCCCCAATAAGGATCCTTGGTAAAGCCCGGTAAAGGATTATCCTCAAAAAACATGAATACTATTATCGCTAATAGTAAGTATACAATAGGAGCTGTAACCACGTGCTTGGTCAGGAACCTAGGAAATAATGAGGCAATTAAAATGGCAACTCCCAAAAATAACAAAATCAGGTCGTAGGTGTCTACTTGAATAAAATCCATCACTCGTTTAATTTAGTTAAATTCTTTTTAATAGCGAAATGAGTCTTTAGCTATTAAAAAAAGGTTTTTTTACATTTAAGTTCTTTTTAAGTAGCTTTAACTATATATTCAAAAAAACTTGATTCTTGTTTTATGGCTTTTTTTTCTAGGATAACAAAGTTAATCGTTTATTCTTCTAAAAAATTAATGAGTGCCTTTTTAGACCTCTTACCCATTTTATTGGTCATTTCATTTTTTCAATTAGTCATTTTACAACAACCCTTCCCGCAGTTTTATGAAATCCTTTTTGGTAGTACTTTGGTCTTATTAGGCCTAATGCTATTTATTGAAGGTTTGGAGATGGGGTTGTTTCCCATTGGTGAGTCAATGGCTTATGCTTTGGCTAAGAAAGGAAGTCTGTTTTGGCTACTTTTTTTTTCATTTGCTTTAGGATTTTCGACTACAATTGCTGAACCCGCTTTGATTGCAGTGGCTCAGGAAGCTGCAAGAATCTCTGCTGAAAGTGAACTCATAGGGTCTTCAGAATCAGCTAAGTCTTCCTATGCATTAGGATTAAGGATATCCGTGGCCTTTTCGGTGGGTTTTGCCATATTATTGGGAGTGCTTAGAATCTTAAAAGGCTGGCCTCTTTATTATCTAATAATTGGAGGATATGTTATTGTCATGCTAATTACCATCGTAGCCCCAAATGAAATCATTGGACTTGCTTATGATTTAGGCGGTGTTACCACCTCGACCATTACTGTGCCTTTAGTCACGGCTTTGGGCGTAGGACTTGCTTCTGTAATTAAAGGTCGAAATCCATTATTGGATGGATTTGGATTGATTGCTTTTGCATCTCTATTTCCAATGATTTTTTCTATGCTTTATGGAATTGTAATTTTTGGACTATAATGGAAAATATCTTACAAGGGTTCTTTTATTCTTTTGGCGCAACAATGAAAGATGTGGCTCCCATTATAATCCTAATTGTTGGTTTTCAAATTTTTGTTTTAAAAAAACCAATACCAAATTTAAAAAAAGTAATATTGGGTAGTATTTTAGTTATAGTTGGTCTTACATTATTTTTGCTAGGGCTTGAAAGGGCCTTATTTCCTGTAGGAAATTTAATGGCTGAACAATTATCTAATCCAGAATTCATAAAAAAACACTATCATAATCCTGAGAGTTGGTTAGCTTATTACTGGATTTATTTGTTTGCTGCAATGATTGGATTTGCCACCACCATTGCGGAACCATCTTTGATAGCAGTAGCTATCAAAGCCAATGAAGTATCCGGCGGAACCATCAAAAAATGGGGATTAAGGATTGTAGTCGCAGTAGGTGTTGCTTTGGCCTTAGCACTTGGTACTTTTAGGATTGTTACAGGTACTCCTTTGTATCTATATATTCTTGTTGGATACATTATTGTTATTATCCAAACGATTTTTGCCCCAAAAAAAATAATTGCATTGGCTTATGATTCAGGCGGGGTGACAACTTCCACAGTTACAGTTCCAATTGTAGCTGCTTTGGGATTGGGACTTTCAGGTGTAGTCCCAGGTAGGAATCCGGCTATAGATGGATTTGGTCTGATTGCATTTGCAAGTCTTTTCCCTATTATCACGGTATTGGCCTATGCTCAAATCATGGAATTATTGAATAAAAAGAAAAAATAAGCTTATGAAATTTAAAATCATCATGGCCTTGGTGAGGCCTACTATCACAGAGAAAGTGCTCGATGCCGCAAGAAAGGCAGGTGCTACAGGCGATGTCATTATTTCCGCTAGAGGAAGTGGTTCTTCCAAGTCCAAGTCCTTTTTTGGTCTTGAACTGCAGGATCAAACAGAAATATTGATGTTTTTGGTAGAACAACACACAGTTGAAAGTATTATTGAAGCTATCCAAAATGCAGGTGATCTCAATGAACCCGGAATGGGCATTGCCTTTGTCCTCAATGTGGAAAAAGTAGCAGGTCTGGAAAGTCAAATGGAAAAATTTAAAGAACAGGCCAGAAGTAAATATTTATAAATAAATTGTGCTAAAGCTATGGAAAAGATTAAAAAAACCGCTGAAGATGTCATGTCCCTTAAATTGGTATTTATAGATGGAATGGATACTGTAAAAGAGGCTGTTGACCTGATTAGAAAAGAAAATGTCAATGCCCTGATGGTCAAAAAAAGAAATCAAAACGATGCCTTAGGTATAATGACTGTTTCAGATGTAATCAAAAAAGTTTACAACCTAAATTTAGATCCCAAAGAGGTCAACGTTTTTGAAATCATGACCAAACCGGCCATTTCCATCCCACATGACATGAACCTTCGCTACATTCCCAGATTGATGCTTAGGGCTAAAATCCAGTCTGCTCCAGTAGATAAAATGGGGGAATGTATAGGGATGATCTACCTGAACAACCTGCTGCATGAAGGCTATTTGATCTGAAATGGAAAGATCAGCAACCTAATGAGCTGTTTTCCATTTAAGAAATGTTATTTAAGGGGTAAAACGATCAAGGGAATAGAGCCGTCAAAAACCAATTCGTTGACCAGAAACTTTCTGAAAATCTTGTCCTGAAAGGTTCTTCCTCCTTTCTGGATGAGCAACATCTGATTGCCATTTTCGTTGAAGAAACTTTTTACTTTGGAGAACACATCAGCGCCAATGAATACACTAATTTCGTTCTTCAAGTCAAGGGTATGCATGATGGAAAGCATTCTCAAATAATCATACAAAGTATCTTCATCGTCCCCCTCTCTGGCAATACTAACCCAATGTATGGATCTCACGGATGTTGGGAGACATGTCATCAGCCTTCCAAAAACTTCTTCATTAAAACCAAATTTAGGATGAGCTGTAACTACTAACTTATCAAAAGCATCTTCTTTTTTGAAGGTTTTGGGAACTGCTACCGTTATATGGTTAAGCCTTTCAATCACTTCAGACACCATGCTTCCTAAAAAAATCTGTTTCAGTATCCCTCCCCCTTTAAGTCCCATGAAAATCATGGCGTCCTCATCAATTTTTTTAAGATATTCCAAAATCGGCTCTTCCAAAATTTCCAAAGAAACGGCATCTGAAGAGCCAAAAATTTCCTTGTTGAGCTTCAACCATTGGTTGAGCAATTTCCTTTTATGATCATACAGCAACTTCAATCTGAGGTCGTGATTGGCCAGGGTGGGCAGATGAAAATCCAGTTGATGTAAAACTTTAATTTCAGCTTTCTTTCCAGCAACCCAGGTTTTTACCATTTTCAAGGTACTTTCTGTGTAATCAGAAAAGTCTACCATCACATAAATTTTCAAAAGTTGCTCCATGGTTATTTTTGTTTGACTAAAATTATGAGGTTGATTTAAAAATTACAAAGATTGTTGAAAATTGAATTAATTTTAGGGCCTTAGGTTTGAATGAATATCCCATTATTCTGACAATTTATTTCACTGACGGGGCGCCATTTCAATGTTCAATTTGTTTTAGCCATGAGTTTGACTTCAGAAAATATCCTTTTTATTGGCTCTATTTTATTGTTTTTAAGTATTCTAGCGGGAAAAACTTCCTATAGGTTTGGGGTCCCCACGCTTATACTATTTCTTGGGATTGGTATGCTGGCGGGTACAGATGGTGTAGGTATAGAATTTGATAACCCCTCCATCGCCCAATTCATCGGTATCGTATCCCTGAACTTTATTTTGTTTTCCGGTGGCCTGGACACCAGTTGGAAGTCCATCAAACCTGTCTTATGGCAGGGCATTTCATTATCAACAGTTGGAGTATTGATTACCGCTGTGTCTTTAGGGCTTTTTTTCTGGCAGATTTCAGATTTTTCAGTGTACGAGGCACTGCTCTTGGGGGCAATCGTCTCTTCTACAGATGCCGCGGCCGTATTTTCCATATTAAGATCCAAAAGCCTGGCGCTGAAATATAAACTCAGGTCTGTATTGGAATTGGAAAGTGGAAGTAATGATCCAATGGCTTATGTGTTGACCTTAGCCTTTTTAGGCCTTGTAATGCAACCAGAAACTTCTTTTACCTCCCTGATTCTTTTGTTTGTACAGCAAATGAGTGTTGGTGCCCTTCTCGGACTTGCCTTTGGTTGGTTGTCAAGGCAGACCATCAACCGGATCAATCTAGGGTTTGATGGCTTGTATCCAGTTTTGGTGATTTCCATGATGTTTACCACCTTTTCTTTCACAGATATTTTAGGAGGAAATGGTTTTTTGGCTGTTTACCTATGTGCTGTGTATTTGGGGAACCATGATTTTATCCATAAAAAAACCATTCTGAAAATCTATGACGGAATGGCCTGGCTGATGCAGATTGTGCTTTTCTTGACCTTAGGCCTCCTGGTTAATCCAAGTGATGTCATTCCATTGGCAGGTTTAGGGCTCGCAGCTTCTCTATTCCTTATTTTTGTTTCCAGACCACTGGGTGTTTTCCTTTCCTTGTTGCCCTTCAAAATGAAAAACCGAAGAAGAAGCTATATTTCCTGGGTTGGATTAAGAGGTGCAGTCCCCATTGTATTTGCGACCTATCCCCTAATAGCTGGCATTGAAAAAGCCCCCATAATTTTTAACGTGGTGTTTTTCATATCTGTCACATCTGTATTGATACAAGGCACTACCCTCTCTAAGGTTGCTGCTTGGTTTAAGGTAGCCTTGCCTGAAAAAGTCAAACCTGTTTCTCCCTTGGACAGCTTCCTTAAAGAAACACCCAAAACAGCCATGGTGGAAATCCATGTTCCCAAAGAAAACCATATAGTGGGTGAAAAAATCCTGGACCTGGGTTTTCCCCAAAATGCCATCATTGCCATGATCAAAAGGGATAAAAATTACCTTACCCCTAATGGTGCCACCAAAATTTTGGCCAATGACACCTTAATCGTTCTGGCGGAGACGTATGAGCATCTAAGAAATGTTTATGAAGTGCTTAACCTTCCTGCCCCTGATTTTGAGGACGATCATTGAGTCTTAAGTCAGTATTATGAAAAGTAACCCTGAGATTTTAACATTTAGGAAAATGTTCGGAAAAGGTAGTGACAAAATTACACGTCATGCTGAGATTTTAACATTTTGGAAAAAGTACAGAAAGGGTAATGACAAAATTACGCGTCATGCTGAACGTAGTAAAGCATCTCCAATATTTTGGGAGACTCCCCGAAAGGATCGGGGCAGGCTTTCCTTCGTCAGAGTGACGTACATTTCTGTCAATGGTAACCGTCACCCTGAGTGAAGCGAAGGGTCTCCTATCATATGGGAGATGCTTCGACTCCGCAAGCTCCG
>NZ_SLAP01000008.1 GCF_007126775.1 Cecembia sp.
CATGGGCGGAGTAGAGGGAGGACAATTGGGTTGTATACTTGGAAAATAATTGCCTTAGTGTGATCATCATTGACTCATTTATTGATAAACCGGTAAAAAATAACTGCCCCAATGCCGTAGGCCAGTATATCCCAAGGATCGGCTACATATTTTGCTGACCATTTGGGCAGCAGGACTTCAAAGAGCAGACTAAAGTAGAGCCAACCTACCATTACCTGCACTTTAGTAAACCTAAACCCCGATTTTAAGGGATGGATCCATTGGAATACCTGCAGGCTAATACCCAAAACGACAGGCATGGCCAGCAGGTCATCCAGATAGGCATGGACAAAGGGGATGAATATACCCTTTACCTTTTCCAGGTATTGATTGAACCAAAACAAAAGGCATGCAATCAAAAACAGGGGATTTTGCAGTACGCGCATCTTATCCGGGCAAAGCGGCAATCAACCAGGCCAGAAAAGTCAGAATGGCCATATAAACTGTATAAAAGAAATTCCCCACTTTTTTGAGCATTTTCATCAATTCGGAATCATCTTCACGAATATTGAAAATCCACTGCTCCTTATTGGCCTGTTTATCTCTTTCCCGGATTTCGTGGTATTCCAAGTCTCTTCCTCCCAAGGGTTTACCGCATTGGTCACAAACATCATTCATATTGGTGGTCCAACTGGACCATTCCCCACAATGAGGGCATTTCTTCTGTCCCATGTCCAAAAATAAGAAAGGATTCCCAAATTGCCCATTATACACCTCAAAGAGGAAAGGAATACCTATCTTTGCGGCATGAAATTATTTCCCAACACAGTCAAAGGAGTCGTAAAGGCCATTGATGAAATCTTCAATCAGAACCGCTATGCTGATAAGGTCATAGAAAAAACCCTCAAATCCAATCCCAAATGGGGAGCAAGGGACAGGGGTTTTGTAGCCGAAACGATTTATGAGATGGTACGCTGGTGGAGACTAATCAATGAAGTAAGCCCAAGTAAAGACCTTTATCATTTGTTTGGTACCTATTGGATACTTCAGGGAAATAAATTACCAGAGTGGCGGGAATTCAAGGGCCTGGATCCAAAAAAAATCAAGGCTAAACTTGAACAAGTGAAGGATATTCGCGCACTGAAACAATCCATTCCGGATTGGCTGGATCAAATGGGAGCCGAGCTCCTTGGTGATAAGTGGGATCAGGAAATCGACACGCTGAATCAACAGGCAGCTGTCGTATTGCGGGTAAATACCCTCAAGATTTCCAGAGAGGACCTGATGAACAGGTTGGCACAAGACGGTATAGAGACCTATGCCCCAAAAGGTTATAAAGACGCCTTGGTTTTAGCCAAAAGACAGAATATTTTCAAAAACCCAGCCTTCAAAGAAGGACTCTTTGAAGTACAGGATGCCTCTTCCCAATTGGTGGCAACCGCCCTTGATGTAGAACCGGGCATGCGGGTAATTGATGCCTGTGCCGGTGCGGGCGGAAAATCTTTGCATTTGGCAGCCCTTATGGAAAACAAAGGCCGCATTCTGTCCTTGGATGTGGAAGGCTGGAAGCTTCAAAATGCCAAATTGAGAGCCAGGAGAAATGGGGTAAGCATCATTGAACCCCGAGTGATCGAAGGTAACAAAACCATTAAAAGGCTGAAAGAATCAGCCGACCGTGTATTGTTGGATGTACCCTGTTCCGGACTTGGTGTTCTAAAGAGAAATCCCGACACCAAATGGAAACTTAGCCCCGAATCCATAGAGAAGGTACAAAAAATCCAACAGGATATCCTTCAGAATTACGCTTCCATGGTAAAGCCAGGGGGTATTTTGGTCTACGCCACCTGTAGTATTTTGCCTTCAGAAAACCAATTTCAGATCGAAAAATTCATGGCCTCTGAAAAAGGAAAAGATTTTGAACTCTTAGAAGACCAAAAAGTGCTGGCACAGGAAAGCGGCTTTGACGGATTTTACATTGCCAAATTGAAAAGGAAAGCCCAGTAGGAGTGGTTCTCCGATTTTCTCCTGTTTTGTAGACTTATAGAAAAATTTTTGCTTAAATTTCTATCAACTCTAGCACAAAGAACTATGACAACTTTAGAAGCAGTATTCAGTATGGCCAGTCTGCTGGCTATCTTTTCTTGGATTGCCCTTTTCATTTTTTATCCAAGGAAATGGATTTACCAGACTTTATTCTCAGGGACTTTGATCCTGCTTGGGTTAACCTATTTATATTATATTTTTTATGCCTTTGGGAGCCCGGAAGATTTCAACTTTGACAGTTTGTCCAAAGTAAGGGACATTTTCCAATCTGACGAGGCCCTTTTGGCTGGATGGATACATTATTTGGCTTTTGACTTGTTTGTAGGCATGTGGATTGCCAAAGATGCTTGGGAAAAGGATATCAGCAGATGGGCAGTTTTCCCATGCTTGCTGTTTACCTTTATGATGGGCCCTGTTGGATTGTTGATCTATTTTGTAGTAAGAGGCATCAAGACTAAGACACTGAATCAAAGTCCCTACCATTGAAGAAAATCATCCGTGAAATCTTTAAAAGAAACAAGGTATTAGGCTTATTTGGCCTCTTGAATTTCACGGCATTTCTCATTTTAATGGTTCTCTCTTTTTGGCATGATCACATCTTGATGGGAGCCAATCTTTGGCACAAACCCATGAAATTTGCCCTATCTATTGGCACTTTCTCTTGGACAATGGCCTGGTTTTTAGTTTACATCTCTGACCTGAGCAAGGTTAAAAAAATCCAGTGGACCATAGTTCTAATGATGACTGTGGAGCAAGTCATCATCATAGGCCAGGCTGCAAGAGGAGAAATGTCTCATTTCAATATCAGCTCTGCCTTCAACCTTACACTTTTCAATATCATGGGGATTGCCATATTTATCAATACCCTAATGGTGTTCTGGGCATTATTGCTCATCAGAAAAAACATCGACCTGCCTAGAGGTTATCGATCAGGACTGATCTGGGGGATGACCATTTTCTGCGTAGCCAGTCTTCAGGGATATATGATGGCGGCCAATCTAGGCCATACACTGGGAGCGGCAGATGGTCAGGAAGGCATATTCTTTCTTAATTGGGCAAAAGGCTATATTGACCTAAGAATCTTTCATTTCATTGGACTTCATGCTTTACAGGCCATCCCTTTGTTTGCTTGGTTTTTTGCAAAGGATCAACCAACATTAGTCCTTATGTTTTCAATTCTCTACCTTATCTTGGCATCAAGCACACTTTGGACCCCGATATTTTAATATTACACAGCCGAATAAAATTCGTTATGCGCTATGAATCTTCAAAAAAACTGAAATTAATTTTGAAACGGGTTTGATTGACAAAGGAAAATGTTTGTATATTTGACGGGCAAATAGGGTTACCTATAACCATTATTTGCCATGAACAGAAACTCAGATAAATTCCTCTTTGAAGCGCTCACCTACGATGACGTGCTTCTTGTCCCAGGGTACTCAGAAGTCCTTCCGCGCGACACAAATACTTCAACAAAACTTACTAAAAACATTAGATTGAACATTCCTCTGGTATCCGCTGCAATGGATACTGTTACAGAGGCCGAATTGGCAATTGCCATGGCTTTGGAGGGTGGTTTGGGCTTTATCCATAAAAATATGCCTGTAGAAAAACAGGCCGCCCAAGTAAGGAAAGTGAAACGATCCCAATCAGGAATGATCTTGGATCCCATTACCTTAAACATAGATGCTAAGGTACGTGATGCTGAGAAAATCATGAGTGAATATCATATTGGAGGTATTCCCGTAGTGGATAAAGACAGAACCCTGATGGGTATAATCACCAATCGTGACCTAAGATTTATCAAGGATCTCAACAGAGATATCAAAGAGATTATGACCAAAGAAAACCTCATTACTGCCAAAGCAGGGATTACCTTGGAGCAGGCAGAAGAGGTTCTTCAAGAGTTTAAAATTGAAAAACTCCCGATTGTGGATGAGGACAATAAGCTTACAGGTTTGATTACCTATAAAGATATCCTCAAACGCCGTGACAAGCCGCATGCCTGTAAAGACGAATATGGCAGGTTGCGTGTGGGTGCAGCTGTGGGTGTAACAGCAGATTTAGTAGAAAGGGTGGAAGCCCTTAAAAATGCAGGAGTAGATGTAGTATCTATTGACACAGCTCATGGACATTCCAAAGGAGTGATAGAAGCATGCAAGAAAATTAAAGATGCCTTTCCTGATCTGGATGTGATTGTTGGCAATATTGCCACTCCTGAAGCGGCATTGGCATTGGCCGATGCAGGTGCAGATGCGGTCAAAGTGGGTGTAGGGCCTGGTTCTATTTGTACCACGCGCGTAATTGCAGGAGTTGGCGTTCCCCAGCTTTCTGCGGTATTTGAATGTGCAGA
The DNA here is from genome assembly GCF_007126775.1 of Cecembia sp. Lineage (GTDB taxonomy): Bacteria > Bacteroidota > Bacteroidia > Cytophagales > Cyclobacteriaceae > Cecembia. The sequence goes on from NZ_SLAP01000008.1 coordinate 4,376, forward strand.
AGCCCTAAAAGAAAGAGAAGTACAGGTAATTGCAGATGGTGGTATCCGCTACTCAGGTGACCTGGTCAAAGCAATTGCGGCAGGAGCCGGTTCAATCATGATCGGATCTCTACTTGCCGGTACTGAAGAAGCACCTGGAGAAATGCTGATTTTCGAAGGTAGAAAATTCAAAACATACCGTGGCATGGGCTCTCTAGAAGCCATGGAGTCCGGCTCGAAAGACAGGTATTTCCAAGATGCAGAGGATAATATCAAAAAACTGGTCCCGGAAGGCATTGTAGGCAGAGTTGCTTATAAAGGCCTGGTTTCAGAAGTACTCTATCAATTGGTAGGTGGATTACAGGCGGGGATGGGTTACTGCGGAACCAAAACCATAGAAGACCTACAGCGCGATGGAAAGTTTGTAAAGATCACAGCAGCTGGAGTAAAAGAATCTCATCCTCATGATGTAAGTATCACAAGAGAAGCCCCTAACTATTCCGCAAAAATGTAAAAAAGCGGTGGACAATTCCACCGCTTTTTTATTTTTTGCTGCAATTCCTGGCAAATCAATTCAACTTTCGCAGGTACTTGAAAAATTCGCTGTCTGATGAGAGTATCAAACTGGTATTTTCATCCATTGATTTTTCAAAGCTCTCCATGGTTCTTACAAATTTATAGAGGTCTATGGCCTGCCTATTACGATTGTAAGCTGAAGCATAAATATCGGTAGCCTCAGCATCTGCCCTACCTTTGATTTCTTCGGCCATTTTGAAAGCCTCGGATTGAATTTGAGCCAAATCTCTTTCTTTATTACCTTCAATGATTCGTGCTTCTCCCTGGCCTTCAGATCTGAACTGATCCGCAATCCTCAGCCTTTCTGAGATCATCCTATCATAAACCCTGTCCCTTACTTCGTCTACATAATTCATCCTTTTGAACCTAAAATCCAATATCCTAACTCCCAGGTCAGCCGTTCTCTCATTGGCCTTTTCTAAAATGATTTTTTCTATCATGGGTCTACCTACAGAGATGTCTTCCAGAATTTCTATTTCTTCCATGAAATCCTCCGTAACCTCAGGGTCTCTGTTGGAAGACCGTACCAAGTCCAAAAGATCATGACTGGCTACCGCATTACGGGTTTCTCCATCAAGAATATCATCTAACCTGGATTGCGCAGAACGTTCATCCCTCAATCGTATAAAAAACTGTAGAGGATTGGTAATTTCCCAACGGGCATAAGAATCTACGAATATAAACTTCTTGTCCTTGGTAGGCACTTGGTTTTTATCCCCATCCCACTCAAGATACCTTTTATCAAAAAATTGAACTTTATGAAGAAATGGGACTTTAAAATTTAATCCTGGTTCTGTACGGGGCTCTCCTACTGGCCTCCCGAATTGGGTCACTATGGCCTGCTTGGTCTCATCCAAAATATATACGCCGTTGAGCAATAGCAGAGCCGCTACGACTCCGATAATAATCAATATAGTGCTTTTCGCTTTCATGGTGTATTGCTTTTTACTTTGTCAATATTTAACAATGGAAGAACATTATTACCTTTCTCATCTACAATAATTTTATTGCCGATTTTGGGCAATACTTTTTCCATAGTCTCCAAATAAATCCTCTGTTTGGTTACCTCAGGAGCTTTTACATATGATTCAAATAGGGCGTTGAACCTTTCTGCTTCTCCTTTGGACCTATTGACCCTATTAAGCGCATAGGCTTCTGCCAATTGTATGGTTTCTTCTGCTTCACCTCTGGCTCTGGGGATGACACGGTTGTATTCAGCTTCTGCCTGATTGATCAAAGTTTCTCTTTCCTGCTGGGCTTCATTTACTGCATTAAAGGAAGGTTTGACCGGTTCTGGTGGATTTACATCCTGTAGAACTACTTGGTCAATTCGAATACCGTTTTCATATTCATCACACATTTCTTGTAGCAAGACTTCTACTGAAGTGGCTACTTCCTGTCTTCCAACCGTCAATACTTCATTTACCGTCCTGTCTCCAACGATCTTTCTCATCGCAGCCTCTGACATATCCCTCAAAGTTTTTTCTGCGTTTCTTACCCGAAAAAGATAACGGTAGGAATCAACAATTCTATATTGAACTACCCATTCCACATCACTCAAGTTCAGATCTCCCGTCAGCATCATGCTCTCGTCTCCATAGGAACTCTTCGCATATTCTGTTTGGGTCCCGGCAGATCTGGTCCTGAAACCAAATTCTTGTTTGAGCTGCCGCTGTACAGGGATCTTGTACATAGATTCAAATCCAAAAGGAATAATAAAGCTAAGACCAGGTTGCACTGTTCGATTATATTTGCCCAGTTGCACCACTACCCCTTCCTCTTCCGGTCCAACGGTCTTGATGCCTGTCACAAGAGCCGCCAATAACACAAAGCCTCCAACAATCCGCAATGCGTATTTCCTGAACCAATCTGGATCAATATTTATCTCATATTTATTATCTGACATGTATACGTATTTAAGCTATAAATTTTTTTCAAAATTAAATTTACGAATGAATCCTTAGAAGGTTAGAACAAATGTCATAAAAAGCAATAACCAAATTACATCCATAAAATGCCAATAGGTGGTAAAAAGTTGAATTTTCATTTTTTCGTAAGGATTGGTAAGTAGTAACAAATGTTTTATTTCATCCTTTTGTGTCTTATTATATTTTGCCACCATAATAAGTGCAAAAACCATCGCTCCCAACAGGTGAAAGATATGGATACCACTCAAAACATATAAAAAACTACCACTGGGTAATCCTTGGAAATCAATACCAATTAGAGTCAATTCCTTCCAACCTAGGATCTGTAATATTGTAAAAACTATACCCAGTAAAAAAGTGGACAACAGGCTGTTTTTCAGCTTAAAAAGGGATTCTTCCTTATAATGTAAAAGCATCTTTGATACTGTATAGCCACTTATTATTATCACAAAGGTACTTATTATAAATGACTTCGGCATTTTGAATCCCATACCTTCTGTATTACCTGTAGCTGAAGCCAGAAAGGCCACAGTCATAAACAGAAAAATCAATCCACTTCCAAACATCCCTAGGTACATGAGGGTCTGGTAGGGGTGCATATTTTCAATTTTTTGAAACCAGGTTTCTTTGGGGTTTTCCATAAAACATATTTCCTTCACTCATTAAACATTTTAATACGCTCTAGGTTCAGCATTTTTAAATACATTTTCGATTTAGCACCAAACCAAGGAAACAAAATCATTTTCCTACCTTTACGCATCAAAACACATTCATCTATATTTTGGACAAATCCAGTTTCTTATCCCTTTACGAAAACGATCCCTTTGTCAGAAATCTGGCAGAAAACTTACAAGACAAAGATTCAAGTAAATTCCAGGTAAAAGGCTTGTCAGGAAGCTTGGATACTGTACTTTTCAGTACGGTTTTCAAACAATTGGACAATTACCATCTCATTATAGCACAAGACAAAGAGGAGGCTGCCTATCTAAGTTATGACCTTCAGGAACTGCTTTCTCCCAGCCATGAAATATTACTCTTTCCTTCTTCTTATAAAAGGCCTTATCAATACGATGAAGTAGAAAACGCCAATATTCTGATGCGGGCAGAAATTCTCAACAAAATTCTTGCGCGGGAAAAATCCAAACTGATCATTGTCTCCTATGGAGAGGCCCTTTACGAAAAAGTCATCAACAAAAGGGCATTAATAGAAAATACTTTCAAAGCTCAGGTGGGAGAAAAAGTAGATTTGGAATTTATCGCAGAGCTGCTTGCCACTTATGATTTTGAAAAAACAGACTTTGTTTATGAACCGGGACAATTTTCTATTCGTGGGGGTATTGTGGATATATTTTCTTATGCCAATGACCTTCCCTTTCGATTGGAACTTTTTGGAAAAGAAATAGAAAGTATCAGGACTTTCGATCCAGAGTCCCAGCTTTCTGTGGAACCTATAGATCAGATCAGTATTATCCCCAATGTGCAGACCAAGCTATTGCAGGAGGTTAGACAATCTTTTCTCGAATTTCTGCCAGAAAACACCCATGTGTGGTATAAAGATTTTCAGTTTACAATGGACAGTTTGGATACATGTTATCTAAAGGCAGAAAAACAATTTCATCAAATATTAAAAACTACCGAAAACGAAAGGTTATTGATCAAACCCAGTGATTTGTTTGACAATGCAGAAAAGTTTAAAGAAAAAATCGAATCCTTTATCCAAATTGAATTTGGCCATAAATTTTATTTCAAAAATGCCAAGATTTTCACATTTGACTCCCAGCCCCAACCTTCATTCAATAAGAATTTTGAGCTATTGGTAGAAAATTTGGTTGCCAATGAAAAAAATGGTTGGATAAATATCATTTGTTCTGAAAGTGAGAAACAGATTAGTCGACTTGAAAATATTTTCCATGAACTGGATCCCACTTTAAAAGTTCAGTCCATGCTAATCGGCTTGAGAGAAGGCTTTGTAGATAGAAATCTGGAGTTGGCCTGTTACACAGACCATCAAATTTTTGAACGTTTTCACCGATATAAAACCAAACAAAAAGCAAGTAAAAGCAAAGCCTTGACACTTAGGGAACTCAAGACCCTAAACCCGGGTGACTATGTGGTACATGTTGATTATGGTGTTGGAAGGTTTGCCGGACTGGAAAAAGTAGATGTAAGTGGTAAAATGCAGGAAGCCGTCAGATTGGTCTTCCGGGACGATGATCTTTTATATGTCAACATCCATTCATTACATAAAATCTCCAAGTACTCCGGTCAGGAAGGCACTGCGCCTTCTATGTCAAAACTGGGCTCTCCAGAATGGGAAAACAAAAAGAAAAAAGTAAAAGGAAAAGTCAAAGACATTGCCAAAGAACTCATCTCCCTCTATGCCAAAAGAAGGAATGCTCCGGGTTTTGCGTTTTCCAGAGATTCAGTTCTTCAGGTAGAACTGGAAAGTTCCTTTGTCTTTGAAGATACTCCTGATCAGGCAAGTGCAACAGCCGATGTCAAAGCCGATCTGGAAAAACCTTATCCAATGGACAGATTGATATGCGGTGATGTGGGCTTCGGAAAAACAGAAGTGGCCATAAGAGCCGCTTTCAAGGCCTTGAATGACCGGAAACAAGTAGCTATTCTTGTACCTACTACGATCCTAGCTATGCAACATTACCGTACATTTAAAGAAAGATTGGGGGATTTCCCGGTTAAAGTAGAATACATCAACCGTTTTAGGACTGCCAAAGAAATCAAGGAAATTACCAAACAGGTCAGCTCTGGAGAAATCGACATTTTGGTAGGCACCCATAGAATTGTCAATAAGGATATCAAATTCAAAGACCTTGGGCTACTTGTCATTGACGAAGAACAAAAGTTTGGGGTAAAAGTCAAAGAAAAACTGAAAGAGTTAAAAGTGAATGTAGATGTATTGACATTGACTGCTACTCCTATTCCCAGAACCCTGCATTTTTCCTTGATGGGAGCAAGGGACTTGTCAGTTATTGCTACGCCTCCACCTAACCGACAGCCTGTCACAACTGAAATTCACACCTTCAATGAGGAAGTCATCCGGGATGCGGTAGCCTATGAATTGAGAAGAGGGGGACAGGTATTCTTTGTACACAACAGGGTGGGGGAAATTTATGCCATTGCCAACCTGATCATGCGGCTGGTTCCTGATGCACGGGTGGCAGGTGCCCATGGGCAAATGGATGGGAAAAAGCTGGAAAAAATCATGGTCAAATTCATTGAAGGAGAATATGATGTATTGGTTTCCACCAATATCATTGAATCTGGACTGGATATTCCCAATGCCAACACCATCATCATAAACCGGGCACATATGTTCGGCTTAAGTGACCTTCACCAAATGCGTGGCAGGGTAGGAAGAAGCAATAAAAAAGCATTTTGCTATTTATTGACCACCCCTACTTCAGGCCTCACCCCAGAAGCAAGGAAAAGACTTCAGACCCTAGAAGAGTTTTCAGATCTGGGAGATGGTTTCAAGGTAGCCATGCGGGATTTGGATATTCGTGGTGCAGGAAACCTTCTGGGCGCTGAACAGAGTGGTTTTATCACAGACCTTGGGTTTGATATGTATCATAAAATATTGGATGAGGCCGTTCAGGAATTAAAAGAAAATGATTTTGCAGCCCTGTTTGAAGTTGACTTAAAGGAAAAAGTGGAAGTTTTGGTGCAAGACTGTGTGATAGAAACCGATTTTGAACTCTTGATTCCTGAAAGTTATGTGTCAAACATCTCGGAAAGACTGAACCTTTATTCCAAATTGGACAATATCAAAAAAGAAGAGGAACTTCAGCAATATGCAGCATCAGTAGAAGACAGATTCGGGCCGATTCCTGATGTGGTCAATGACCTCTTTGAAACTGTCAGGTTGAGGTGGTTGGCAGAACAGCTGGGTTTTGAGAAGCTGGCGCTAAAAAATGAGCAGATGAAATGTTATTTTGTTCCCTCTTCTAAAGAAAGTTACTACAAGTCTGACACATTTGGAAGGATTCTTCGTTATATCCAAACACAACCAAAAAACTGCAAAATTAAAGAGATTAAAGGAAGGTTGATCCTTAACATCTTCGGTGTAAAAAGTATACAAACCGCCAAAAAGTGGCTTGAGGATATAAAAAAATCGTAAAAATTTTAAAAAAATTAATGGCGCGATAATTGCTTTTCCTTTAAACAAATTTGTAGTATTTGCTGGATATCCGTGCATTAAGGCTATTTTGGAAAAAGATGGCTAAAAAATTTTATTGGAAAATAGATATTATTGCTTATATATTAGCGTTTTAATCGTATACAAAAAACAAAATTGTTCAATGGTTTTTGGAAAAGGAAAATTAGGATTGATCGCAGCTTCATTGCTGATTGTTGGCGGAGCCATCCTTTCATCCTGTAGTAATCAGTCCGGTTATGGAAGGCGTACCGCGGCAAAGCCGGGAAAAGCTAGCCCTACCACCGGAGCATCTTTTAGTTTTAACGACAAGGATACCACCAGCTTCAGGGTTACCAAGTTGGCCAAGCAAATTGTTGGCCCCAACCTTAAGTATATTCAAGGTGGTAGAGCCGTTTTGGGTTCCCAGGAGCAAGATGTTATGGCATTCAGAGATAATATAGAAAGAACAGTGACAATTGCCTCTTTCTATATGGATGAAACTGAAATTTCAAACAACGACTACCGGGAGTTTATTTTTAACATGAGAAAGAATGTCAGTGCAGATTCAGTCAAAAAACTGGAGCCTTCTGAAAAGGTATGGGCTGGGTCGCTTTCTTACAATGATGTTTATGACACTTATTACTACCGCTTTCCAGGATTTAATTTTTATCCTGTTGTAGGAGTGACTTGGGCTCAGGCTACTGCTTATTCCAAGTGGAGAACAGAATACGTAAGTGACTTAATGCGGGAAAAAAATAAAATTGATTCCGCCCTCAACAAAAACCAATTGATAGAAAGAGGGGTCAGCTTGCCGGAATACAGACTTCCTTCTGAAGCTGAGTGGGAATATGCTGCAAAAGCGATGATTGGTACACAATACATGGATGAAAACCAAGAATCAGGTAGAATTTACCCTTGGGATGGCAGGGGAGTTAGAAATCCATACAATATCAAAAGAAAAGGTCGGCAAGGTGATTTCTTAGCGAACTTTAAAAGAGGACGTGGTGATTATGCCGGTATTGCAGGTTCTGTATCCAATGATGGAGATATTATTCCAGCTAACGTTTATGATTATCCTCCAAATGACTTTGGGCTTTACAATATGTCCGGTAATGTCAATGAATGGGTGAATGATGTGTATAGACCACTTTCGTATGAAGATTTTGATGACCTCAACCCATTGAGAAAGGATGGTATTTTTGATGAAGCAGATACATATGGCACTACCCTGATTTCTGATGAGTTTAGGGTTTATAAGGGAGGCTCATGGAGAGATGTAACCTATTGGTTAGCTCCAGGAACAAGAAGATTTATGCATCAGGATTCTGCCACCAACCATATAGGGTTCAGGTGCGCCATGATTGCTATCGGACAACAAGGAAAATAATTCTCTATAATATTCCAATAAAAGGAGCTGTAACAGGCTCCTTTTTTTATTACCTGATTTTTTGCAAATTAAGATTTCAAAATTTGCATTGACCATGAATAATCCTATCCACCGCCGTTCATTTTTTAAAAAATCAGGTGCTTTATTAAGTGCCTTCTCTATCGATAGCCTGTTTAACCAGGTCCATGCTGATGAATGGAACGATATTTCAATCCAGTTTAAAAACTGGTCTGCCAAGGAACTGGCAAAAAATGAAGATTATTGGGCGGTTATTCAACAGGGTTATTCTGCCAGCAGCTCACCCGTGGTCATCCTCAACAATGGAGGGGTCTCCCCAAGCCCCATCGTGGTGCAGCAAGCAGTAGCACGTTTCAATGAACTGAGCAATCAAGGTCCTTCTTATTACATGTGGAGAATATTAGATCAGGGTAGGGAAAATCTTAGAGATGCTTTGGCCAATTTAGCAGGAAGTGATGCGGAAGAAATAGCCATTAACAGAAATGCTACAGAGGCACTCGTAACTATTATCTATGGCTTGGATTTAAAGCAGGGAGATGAAGTGATAGGAAGCACCCAGGATTATCCCAATATGATGCAGGCTTGGAAACAAAGGGCACAAAGAGAAGGGATTGTATATAAACAATTGACTTTTAATTTTCCCATTGAAAACGATGAGGAAATAGTGGATGCTTACAGAAGTGCGATTACGCCAAAGACTAAAATCATGCACCTTACGCATGTCATCAATTGGAATGGACAGATCATGCCAGTAAAAAAAATTGCCCGTATGGCCCATGAATATGGATTAGAAGTCATCATAGACGGTGCCCATTCCTATGGTCTTTTAGACTTTAAAATTCCGGACCTGGAAGGAGATTATTTCGGTACAAGTCTTCATAAATACCTATCAGCCCCGATAGGTAGTGGTATGCTTTGGGTAAAAAAAGATAAAATATCGAAAATTTGGCCTTTGACCTGTGCAGGAGATCCTTTAAGTAACGATATCAGAAAGTTTGAGAATCTCGGTACCAGGAGTTTCCCAATAGAACAGGGCATTGGGGAGGCATTGAACTTTCACAATGCCATAGGGACAAAAAGAAAAGAAGAAAGGATCAGGTATCTGAAAAACTATTGGGCAGAAAGGACCATGCAAATCCCTGGCATCAAGATACATACTTCTTTCAAATCGGAATACAGCTGTGCCCTTGCCGGTGTTTCCTTAGAAGGAAAGACTCCTGGGGAACTTAGTGATGTACTTATGCAGCAATTCAAGATCCATACAACATCCATTTCGTTAGAAAATATTCAATGTGTGCGGGTTTCTCCACATGTTTATACAAAAATTTCTGATTTGGATAGGTTGGTGGATGCCTTAGGGAAAATTTCTAAGTCTTAAATAAAGTATCCCAGTTTCTTTATATTGTATCCAATTATGCCAAGGATATTTAGAAATATCAGAAAGAAGTTTTTGAAGGATAAGAAGGTGAAACGGTATATATTATATGCTGTTGGAGAGATTTTCCTGGTTGTTATTGGGATTCTAATCGCACTTTATCTGAACAACCTTAATTCTGAGAGAAAGTCTGAAAATGAAAACTTCAGGTTAGTAACTGATTTAGAGAAAGGATTGATGAACAATCAGTTTTTAATGAAGAGGTTTGCAAGCAGGGTTTACAGTCAGGACTCATTGATGGAAGCTGTCATCCAGGCTAGGATTACAGAGGAAAGTTTTACGAGAAATAGGATGCTGACAGAGCTCATGACTCCTGGAACCCAATATACTTGGCTAAATGATGAAAACATCCTGACAATACTTCAAAAAGAGCGGGATTTTAGCCCCGCTTACAATCAGTTATTCAAGCTGATTAAAAATTACAAATCTAGGTTAAATGACCTTGATTATGCTGTTGAAGAGATGAATCAGTTGTCCAACTGGAATGATCAATACATGGCCCAGAACTTTGAGTGGTTCTCTGGTACAGATAGGGAGCATCTGATAAAAAGAACCCAATACTATCTCAATGACCCTTTCTACAAAAACCGTCTTGTACTTTATCGTAAAAAATTCGGAAACCAAATATCCCACATCACTGCCTTAACTGCCTTGAGAGCTGGTATGATGGCTGAAATAAAAAAATTAAAAGGAGAAGAAAATATTGATTGGAATTCCTATTTAAAATCCTTAGGTCTAAGCCCTATGATTCCTGTAGCCTGTGAAACCTTACCGAGGGAATGGGAAAGATTATTCCCCATGTTCAATTATTATCTTTTCTTTAATAATACATCGGAAGACCAAGTCATTATGAGATTAAGGGACCATACTGAAAGTTGGGAGGAGTATATAATCAAAGCAGGAGAATTTGAGATTTTACCTCAATTCCCTGGAAATGGCTTCATGTTAGGATCGTTCGATAACTGTGAGTCAGTTTTCGTAGCACCTCAGGGAGGATTTTTGGTAATAAAATAAGGGTATTAAACCTATTCAATTTATTGATGCTCAGGTAATCATTGACACAATAGAAGCTATCTGAATCTCCGGACAGATCTTAATAAGAAATAGTATAATTCCGGACTTGGTGCAAACTTGGCATGAATAAAACCTTCATGGGGAATTATGAGGTGCTAGTCCATTGAGGGTTTAATAATAATTAATAATGTACTTGCTGTATGATCTCCTTGAACATGTCAACGCCAGTCGGGATCAGTTCATCCGGAAAGTCAAAATTGGGTTCATGGAGCTGCGGCTGTTTTTTGCCAGAGCCCAGCCCAAATAGTAAGGTTTTGGTATAGCTGGAAAACAAACCAAAATCCTCTGACCATCGGAAAGGGATGCGTATGTGTTTGGTTTTCAGTCCTAAATTTTTAGCTGCCTGATTTCCAAGTTCCCAAGCATCTGGATCATTATGTGTGGCAGCAAAAACCTCTGTATATTCAAAGGTTACCTGTAATCCATACTCCTTTGCAATACGCGTACATAGCTTTTCTGCATAAGCTACTAAAAGATCCCTGGTTTCATTTTCATAAGCACGTAGCGTAGCCCTTACAGTGGCCTCTCCTGGGGTGGTTCCAAATGCAATTTCACCTAATTGGGCATGTATTACCGTTATCAAGGTGAATTTTTTCATAGCATCAGGAAGTTTTTCTAGTGCCACAATGGTCTTTGCCATGGCTTCTGCTGGTGATTTGCCCGCCTCCGGGTGAGCAGAGTGGCTATTTCTCCCCTTAAATCTTATTATCATCCCTGATGAAGCAGCAGCAAAAGGCCCTTTTTTTATGATAATCTGTTTGAATTGGTAAGTAGGTAAATTATGTAGTGCAAAAGCAAAATCAGGTTTGATTTCCTTAAATTTCGGGTCTTTAATGACTGCATTTGCCCCTTCTCCGGTTTCTTCAGCAGGCTGAAAAAGTAAAACCACTTTACCCTTTAAGGGGCGGTTTTGTGAAAGCTCCAAGCCCAAGCCAGAAATGATGGCCATATGCCCATCATGCCCACACACATGGGACTTCCCCTTGATTTTACTCGCATGAGGAATAGCACCTTCTTCTAAAATGGGGAGACCATCAAGTTCACATCTGAACAATGAAATAGGCCCCCTTTCTTTTCCTTCAAAAACAAAAGCGAGACCAGTACCTCCTAGTCCTTTGATGGTTTGGTCTGGCTTTAAAGGTGCAAAAAAATCCAGTATCCTTTTGGCCGTTTCCTCTTCTTCACCAGAAAGCTCTGGATACTGGTGAATGTGTTTCCTTAAAGCTATAAGTTGTTTTATATTGCTATTATCCATAATACGACTTTTTGATTCCATAAAGATTCAAGTCCGAAAATAATACTTTGAAAGGTAGGCCTTGTTTTTATTGGGATTTATTTACCAAAAAAATTATGCCCTTGAAAGCCAGAAGCATAAAAACTTCAAAGAACTTTTTTATATTCAGACTTGCTAACCACTAAACCATTTGAAAATGACAGTAGAACAAAAATCAGCTATCGAACAGGAAATTGAAAAATTAAAAGCAGGCCTAACGGGAGATATGTTTCAAGATATGGACACCCGTGATCGGATTCACAACCTTGAAATGCAGCTCAAAGGTGTGAAGCCTATGGACAGCCATTTTGATTGCATTGGATGCGGGAGCTGACTGATCGGGAATTTAAAGAACGATCTCTTCAAGCACAATCTTTGGAATTACAGAATTTTGAGATTGGGATGTAAAACTGCGGGAAACCGCAATTTTACATCCCAATCTCATTTTTAGTCAGATTTTCCTGGAAACCGGGCATACAAGGACGAATAGAAAATTAATTTATTCTCCTTGCCAATTCTTTTTTACATTGCTCTAAATCTGGGCGGTTCGATACCATTGGCCCTGATATACGCAATAGCAGCACCTCTGTGGTGTGTGGTGTGATCATCAATCAAAGCCACAACCTGTCTACGCGTGCCCGTGCTTCCAAATATTTCTACACTTTCTGCTAATTGTTCAGCGGATAATGCACCAACACTAGCTTTGGCATAATCAAAACACGATGTCACAAAAGCCTTCATATCTGCCTTAGTGGAAGGCTTGGCTCCAAGATCAAAGCCTGGATCTGCTCCATTTAGAAACCTTTGGCTAATCCCTGCAGCTGCTGAAGAAAGGTGTATGATTTGCTCTGCAAAACTCATGGCGGACTCATGAGGCTTGTAATTCATCAAATCATCTGGCATTTTATCCACTACTTCCAGTGTAAACTGCTTGCTGTTTTCCCATTTTGCTGCAAACTCTTCTATAGTTGTCTGCGCATTCACAAAAGCTTGAACTCCTAACAAAAGCATAAAACTTAAGCTAAGGGTCAGCAAATTCTTTAAATTTTTCATCTTATTATGATTTTTGTTTATTATATAAATATCCGATGAACTGGCCTCATATCAAACGATTTTGATAAATTTGGAATCATGTCGAGAAACTTTAATCTGATTATCCCTCTATTGTTGATTTTTGCCGGCTGTGCAGGTGACTACTTACCCAAACCAATGGGTTACAATAGAATTGATCTTCCTGAAAGATCCTTTACCGAACTTGAAAATGGACGCCCATATACTTTTGAGCATTCTGTACATGCTTTAGTGGAAGCAGACTCATTCAATTTAGAGCAAAAGGCATGGATTAATCTGAATTATCAAAAATTAGGAGGAAAGGTACATTTCACTTACCTGGAACTGGATACCAAAGGGAAAGATATCAAAACTGTCGTGAATGATGCTGTCAACCTTACTGCCAAACATCAGGTCAAAGCCTATGGAATAGAGGAATCTGTACTCTTGACACCGAAAGGATATACAGGTGTCGTGGCAGAACTTACAGGAGAAGTCCCGACACAGTTTCAGTTCTTTGTGACCGATTCAACAAGAAATTTTCTCCGCGGCGCCCTATATTTTGAAACCGCCATGAAAAATGATTCTCTTGCTCCAGCAATAGAGTATATCAAAGTGGATATGGCCCACCTGATCAATACCCTGGAGTTTAAAAAATAGAAATCACATGCCGGGCTACTTCAAAATCACGAAAACTTCATCCTTTTCCAATTTTTGATAATTATTGCCCCTCCAATAATAGTAACTATTGTAGCAATACTGGCTGAAGGTATATTGCCATAAATCCAGAAACCGACTGCAAATAAAGCGGAATACACCATTACGGATCCAGTCAGCATTAAGCCAATTTCCATAGGCAACTGACCTTGCTCCTGCTCTTCTTCAGGGTATTTATTCAACAGGTTTTTCCAACCGAAAGCAGCGGGTCTTACCTTTCTGTAAAAAGACAGTAGTATTTCATCTTTTTCAGGCCTGGTAAAAATTGTTACCAAAACCCAACACAATGTGGTAACGCCTACACCATACAATAATTTAAGATATTGCTGGCTTTCAGGAATATCAATTATGCCTATTCTTGGATTGATGCTTTCAAAGAAAATCGCTACCAAAAAAGAAATAATCATGGCAGCAATTTCGGTGTAGGCATTGATCCTCCACCAAAACCATCTTAGGATAAAGATCAAGCCTGTACCTGCCCCAATTTGTAAGAGAATATTGAATGCCTCCAAAGCAGAAGAAAGTGCCAATGCCAGTACAGCCGCAAGAACCATCAAAGAAACTGTAGAAATCCGACCGACTGCAACCAACTCCTTTTCTGAGGCCTCAGGCCGGACAAATCGTAGATAGAAATCATTGACAACATAAGATGATCCCCAGTTCAAATGGGTGGACAGTGTAGACATTACCGCTGCTATCAAAGAAGCCAAAACTATGCCTATAAGGCCTGTTGGTAAGAAAGTCAACATGGCAGAATAAGCAAGGTCATTTCCCAACTTATCAACAGGAATATGCGGAAATGCTTCCTGCATATCAGATACCTGGGGAAATATTACGAGCGATGACAAGGCGATAATGATCCATGGCCAAGGCCTAACTGCATAATGTGTTATATTGAAAAACAAGGTGGCGCCCATGGCATTTTTTTCATCTTTGGCAGAAAGCATCCTCTGGGCGATATAGCCCCCTCCTCCTGGCTCTGCTCCCGGATACCAAGTGGCCCACCATTGGATAGCCAATGGCATGATCAATAAAGGGATAACCAAATTCCAATCGTTAAAATCAGGCAATATATTGAGTTTGTCGGAAACATTTGGATGATTTAATAAATTCTCTAAAGAGCCAATTTCCGGCATGTCCAAAACATAAATCGCCGCTCCAATTGCTCCCGCCATGGCAATGAAAAACTGGAAGAAATCTGTCAATAAGACTCCCTTTAAACCTCCAAGTGAACTGTAAATTACGGTTACAACTGAAGCCAACAATAAAGTTTCCCAAGGTGCAAGACCCAGCATGACTCCTCCTATTTTAATAGCTGCCAAGGATACAGTCGCCATAATGACCACATTAAAAAATACACCCAAGTAAATCGCACGGAAGGCCCGCAAGAATGCGGCCGGTTTACCCCCATACCTCAATTCATAAAATTCAAGATCTGTCGTCACCTCAGACCTTCTCCATAATTTTGCATAGACAAACACGGTCAGCATTCCTGTCAATAGAAAAGCCCACCAAACCCAGTTGCCCGAAACGCCATCTTTTCTGACAATATCCGTAACCAGATTGGGGGTATCTGCAGAAAAAGTGGTAGCCACCATGGAAACACCCAATAACCACCAGGGCATATTTCTTCCTGAAAGAAAGAATTCCTTGGCTGATGAACCTGCTTTTCTCGAGGTTAATACCCCAATCAACATGGAAATCATAAAGAAGGCTAAAATGATGGCCCAATCGATTAAGGAGATGTTCATAGGTGCTTTGGGTTAAATTCTAGGTGGAGTTTTTAAATTTTTTTATTTATAGAGAAACACTTGTTCAATAAATTTTTCTAATGTAAATAGAAAATCAGGAATTCCAAAACCTAAAAAATTCGAATTAAAAGTATCGTACCCATGATCTAAAGTGAAATTTATTTTATTGAAGATGGAATATATTAGCTTTAGAACAAAATTCATTTTGCCCATGCAAAGACTTTTTTGGATAGATGAGATAAACAAGCTTTATCTGCTTCAAATAAAGCAGCAACAGGTCAGTCTTTTTGGAGATGGCCATATACACAAAACTTATTTGGTTGATTTGGAGGATGAAAAATGGATTCTTCAGCAGTTTAATCAACAGGTTTTTAAATACCCAGAACGCATTTCCCATAACCATGAAGTGCTCATCAAGGAAATCAATCAAGGTGAACTTCCTTTTATTTTGCCGCTTCCTATACCGAATAAGCAGGGAAAGTTATTTTCATTAATTGATGAAAATTATTTCAGAATATCTCCCTTTGTATCTGGGAAATGTGTGAATGAAGTAAGCGGCTCTTATCAAGCCTATTTGGCAGCCAAGGCTTTTGCCCAATTCATTCTGGCAGGTATGCATATTCCTGCTTCTGCTTTTCAGGAAACTATACCTGGCTTTCATGACCTACCCTTACGCTATGAACAATTATTAGCCGCAATAAAGAGTACACTCAGGCCAATTCAGGGAGAAGTTAAGGAATTGGTTGATTTTTATCTCAAGCAAAAAGTTTTGGTCCAAGAGTATGTGACTTGGAAAACCAAGCTTCCATTGCGTATGACACATAGCGATACCAAAATCAATAACCTGATTTATGCTCCTGATTTTTCAAAAGTCAATGCAGTAATTGACTTGGATACGATAATGGCTGGATATGTATATTATGATTTTGGAGATTTGGTCCGTACTGTCGCTTGTACAGAAGGTGAATCTTCCAAAAATTGGGATGCTATTAAAGTAGATAAAACAAAATATGAGGCTTTGATAAGAGGTTTTCAGGAAGTAGGAGAGGGTGTTTTTACCCAAGATGAAATGCAGTCTTTGCCTTATGGCGGCCAAATGATGACCTGTATTATGGGCTTTCGCTTTTTAACAGACTACCTGAATGGAAATATCTATTACAGCATCCACTACGAAGAGCAAAACCTTCATCGGGCTAAAAACCAGATGTTTTTGTTGAAAGCCTTGCAGGATATGTAATCCGGAATGTCAAATGATTTCTAGTTCTTAACAGGTTTTGACAGACATTTTAGGTGTTAATTTGAGAATTTAAAAATTTGTCATCTATAGAAATGAAAATGACAGTTATTGAAACGTCATGCTGAGTTTTTAAAATTTGGCATTTATAGAAAGGCAATAACATCTAGCGAGCCGTCATCCTGATCCCGAGTAATTCGGGAGAAGGATCTCCTCTATTTTGGGAGACCCCCCGAAAAGATCGGGGCAGGCTTTCGCTTCAGTCAGGGTGACGGTTCCTGTTATAAGTCATTGCCTATTGCAAACAGGCTTGTGAGATGAATGCTTTATCTAAACTTACCTTCTTGCAAACTCCTCCTTGGCAGCTTCCAGAAAATTAACAAAGTTTTGAATATTGGTATCATAGGCCTTTGGTCTGATCAAAAGCTCTTCGTTGTGATCCAAAATCACATAATAAGGCTGGGCATTGTTATTGAACCTGGTGATCTGAAAATCTGCATTCTGCTTGCCTATGGTTTTTTTCTCTTTGCCATCATATTCAGATATATACCATTCTGACTCTGGTAGCTCATAACGCTCATCGATATACAGGGCAACCATCACAAAATCTTCTTTCAAACGTTGCAAGACCTGTGGATCCGACCATACCCGTGCTTCCATCTCCCTACAATTTACACAGCCATGCCCCGTGAAATCAATGAACAAGGGCTTACCTGTCCTTTTCGACGCAGCCAAGGCCTGATCATAATCGAAATATCCCTGTATTCCATGGGGGAAATGAAGCAAATCCGCATATTTTGGAATATCATCCAACTGATTTTCCGGTGCTATGGCCGCATATCGGTTTTCGAAAAGATTGAAATCATGTGTAGCCATGGGGGGAAGGTATCCGCTCAATGCTTTTAGTGGTGCACCCCATAGTCCAGGAATCAAATACACTACAAAAACAAAGGTGGTAATAGCGAGCATAAGCCTTGGGACACCGATGTAGTCCAACGGTGAGTCATGTGGTAATTTGATTTTCCCAAGCAGATAAAGTCCCAATAATGCGAATATCACAATCCAAACCGCGAGGTAAATATCCCTATCCAAGATGCCCCAGTGGTAAACCTGATCGGCTATAGAAAGAAATTTGAAAGCCAAAGCCAGTTCCAAAAAACCCAAAACTACCTTTACGGAATTCAACCAGCCTCCTGATTTTGGGAGAGAATTGAGCCATTCCGGGAAAATGGCAAACAAGGTGAAAGGAATGGCAAATGCTAAGGCAAATGAAAACATGCCCAATATGGGCTTCAGTAAAGCGCCACCAGCCGAACTGATCAAAATGGATCCCACAATCGGGCCAGTACAGGAAAAAGACACCAATACCAAAGTAAAAGCCATGAAGAAAATTCCTGTCAAACCTCCTTTATCTGCTTTGGCGTCCATCTTATTGACCAGTCCGCTGGGTAAGGTCAATTCAAACATCCCCAAAAAGGCAAAGGCAAAAAAGATAAACACAAGGAAGAAGAATACATTGGGTATCCAATGGGTAGAAAGCCAGTTGGCAAATTCCGGACCCTGAATGGAAGCCACCGCAGTCCCTGCCACGGTATAGATAGCAATGATGGAAAACCCATAAATGGATGCATTTCTAATCCCCCCAATTCTGGATTTGGCTCTTCCTGTAAAAAAGGTAACCGTCATAGGAATCATCGGGAATACACAGGGTGTAAGGAGTGCTGCCAAACCCGCCAAAAAAGCGATAATCATAAAACCGATCAATCCTCCCTGTTCTTCATCATCATCGATGCTGATATAGCTCCTTTCTTGGTTCTCGGAGAATGCTTCCCCTTCATCATCATTACTTTCCTCATGTATAGTGGGCGTAATTTCTTCGCTTTGGCTTTCTTCTTTCTCCTCTAATTCAGGAACTTGTGCCTGACTGCTGCTTGCAACAGGACTGGCTTGTGATGATAAGGTGAAATCTTCTTCAAAAGGGATACACTGTCCTGTAACATCTGTACACATTTGGTAACCAATGAATCCCTCCGCTCTGATATTTGTTCCTGTAATCTTGATGGTCTGTTCGAAGGTACCGGTACCTTCAAAGTAGGTTACTTCACCTTCCCAGATTTCATCGTACTTCTTTTTGGGATTGATGGCTTTCAATCCATCTACCAAAGTAAATCCTTCGGATTGGCTTAATTCCAATTCTGTCAGCATCGGCCCCAAATCTGGATCAAAATCATTGGAATATATGTACCAATCCCGAGGTACTTGTGCTCTGAAGATAATTTTGACTTCATCTCCTACATTCAGTTCCTTCTCAGACAATTGAATGGTCCATTTAGGCGGAGCAATAAGCTGTGCAAAAGCCAGGTTTGAAAGAAGGACAAACAAGGAAAAGATGATGCTGGTTTTGAAGTATTTTGACATCTCGGTGTTAAGCTTGACTAATCAGTAATAATGAGAGTTTTTGAAAAATAGTTCAGTAATACCTATTACATAAGGGAAAACAAGGCCATAAAATCATTCTTTGACTTTATGGCCAAGTTAAACACCAATTTATTTGCTTCCCTCACTTTTGAAGTGCTTGAAAAACAGGGCGATGGTCTCAATACCCATCAGGTAGTTTTTCACCCCATAATGCTCATTGGGGGAATGTAGCGCATCTGTATCAAGACCAAAGCCCAACAAAATCGGATCCAGTCCCAATTCCTGTTGGAAGAGGGCACATATCGGAATGGAGCCGCCTTCTCTGGTAGGAATGGCTTTTTTACCAAAAGCCTCCTGAATGGCTAAGTCTGCTGCTCTGTAGCCAGGAGTTTCGGTAGAAACCACTGCTGCTGCCCCACCATGATGCGCGGTAACTTTCACTTTTACTGATTTTGGCGCAATAGCTTTGAAATGGTCTTCGAAAAGCTTGGCGATAGCTTTATGGTCCTGATTCGGAACCAGTCTCATAGAGATTTTTGCATAAGCCTTGGAAGGCAATACGGTTTTTGCCCCCTCACCGGTATAGCCTCCCCAAATACCGTTGACATCCAGAGTTGGTCGGATACCCACACGCTCAATGGTACTGTATCCGGCTTCCCCATGTACATCGGCAATATCGAGTTCTTTTTTATAGGCATCCAGTTCAAATGGTGCCTTGTTCAGATTGTCCCTGTATGCTTTGGAGTACTCTTCTACTTTATCGTAAAAACCAGGAATAGTGATGTGGTTATTTTCATCCTGTAGGGAGGCAATCATTTTGCAAAGGATGTTGATCGGGTTAGCCACAGCTCCCCCATAAGTTCCGGAATGGAGGTCACGGTTAGGACCGGTCAATTCTACCTCCATGTACGCCAAACCCCGTAAGCCCACTGTTACTGAAGGATGCTCCAAAGAAATCATGTGCGTATCAGAAACCAATACCACATCGGCTTTCAGTTTTTCCTTATTTTCCTTGACGAAGATATCCAGGTTGGCAGAACCCACTTCCTCTTCGCCTTCGATCATGAACTTCACATTACAGGGCATTGCATTTTCGGCCATCATCGCCTCGAAGGCTTTCACATGCATGTAAAATTGTCCTTTGTCATCGGCAGATCCGCGGGCAAAAATAGCGCCTTCAGGGTGCCTTGGTGTCTTTTTGACCACAGGCTCAAACGGGGGGGAGTCCCAAAGCTCATAAGGATCCGCTGGCTGCACGTCGTAGTGGCCATATACCAGGACGGTGGGCAAAGCAGCATCGATGATTTTTTCACCATAGACGATGGGATAACCTGCTGTCTGACAGAGCTCCACTTTTTCTGCACCGGCTTTCACGAGGCTTTCCTTGACAAACTCCGCCGCGGCAAAGACGTCATTCTTGAATTTTGGGTCTGCACTCACGGAAGGAATGCGCAACAGGTCAAAAAGTTCTTTGATGAATTTCTCCTGATTGTTTTCAATGTAACTTTTTATTGACATCGGATAAGGGTTTATATTAATAAAGATCAATAGATTGAAGCGCCACTTTATAGCATAAAGGCTTATGTAGGGTATGCTTAAAAACACAAAACAGACTAATATTTTGTGTTTTAACAAATAGAACTCATGATAATTGCAGGGAATTCAAGCATTAGAACCCAAAAACCTTGCCTCATCTTGATTTGGTTTTACTAGGCAGCTTCACGCAAGCTAATTCCTTGGCTTCTTTCGCAGTATATTAATACCGCTTCACTTCTCCAACATGTATCTTACACAAATCTGATTTTTTCAGCAGGACCTATAATACCTCCTGCCTGTAGCAAGCGTTTACCACTTAATTTTCGTTTGAAATTATTAGAATCCTCTTGAAA
>NZ_SLAP01000039.1 GCF_007126775.1 Cecembia sp.
ACATTAAATATAAATTGTCTTTACGCGCAGGTTAATACTGACCTGATCGTACTTGATGTCAAAGTATCCGGCTCCAAGATCGGTGTTTATTCCAGGACGGCAAAACCCATTACCAACAGGGAAGCCTATGATAACCAACCTGCTTTTATCAATGAGAAGCAGCTGGCTTTTTCTGCAGCGGATGACAAGGGCAACCACGATATTATTATCTATAATTTTGAATCGGAGAAATTCACCAATCTGACCAAAACACCGAATACCAGTGAATTCTCACCTTCATTGACGGATTGTGGACTGTATGTTTCAGCAGTAACAGTGGAAGAAGATGGAAAGCAAAGACTTTGGCTCTACCCGACCAATTTTGGGGAGCCCGAACTCCTATATGATGACATTGAACCAGTGGGATACTACGATTGGTACGACAACAAAGCGGCCATGTTCGTTTTAGGTAATCCCAATACCTTGGTCTATCCTTACAGCAAGGAAGAGGTGCTTACCATTGATGAAAACGTAGGCAGATCCATCAAAAGAAAACCAAAATCCAGCATCATTACCTACATAGATAAAAATAATCCCGTAGAGGAAGATGGCGCAATTACCTATCAAATCTTAGGATTTGACATTGAAAAAAGAACCCATCACCAGTTTGGATTTACCATTCCAGGAGCTGAGGACTTTATATGGTTGAACAAAAACCTTTTGCTCATGGCGCATGGCAACCAGTTTTACTACAGAAAAGCCCGTGACGAAGAGTGGATAGTGGAAGGAAACGTTCAGCTCCAAAGCCATGAAGGTATCAGTAGGATGGCTTATTCCCCCAAATTGAAGAAACTGGTGGTTGTCATGAACAGGAAAACAGATTAATCTCTTATCTCAATCCAATAATCGCAATAGGCTTATATCCATTTATATCGTGTAGCATGTAGCTTAATGCCTATGCTTCTTAAATCCCGATAATCATCAGTACAAATGGGGAGATTTCTTATCACACATTTTATCCTTTAACCTTATCAGGAGCCCAATACATACTCATACGTGGCCTGTAATCCCAAAGGAATGCCAATGGTCCAATACAGCAGCAAAAATAAGGTCCAGACAAGCAGCAAAACCAAAGAATATGGCAGCATGATTGAAACCAAAGTACCAATACCTGTGGATTTCACATATTTCTGACAGAAAACCACGATCAAGGGGAAATAAGGCAACAAAGGCGTGATGATATTGGAGACAGAATCCCCTACCCTGTAAGCCGCTTGGGTCAGATCTGGAGAAATACCCAACTGCATCAACATGGGAACAAAGATGGGACTGATCAAGGCCCATTTCGCAGAGGCAGAACCCACCAGTAAATTTACGAATGCAGTAAGTAAAACAATCCCTACGATAGTAATTTGAGCCGGAAGGTCAAGCGCCTGTAGAAAATTGGCGCCTTTAAGTGCGGTGAGTGCACCAATATTGGACTTTCCGAAAGCATCTATAAACAAAGCACAGAAAAAAGCCATAACGATATAATATGCCATACTACCCATTGCCTTACTCATAGAAGCTACCATATCTTTCAGACTTTTATAGGTTCCGCTTAAAAAGCCATAAACAACACCGGGTATCCAAAAAATAATAAAAATCAAAGGCACAATGGATTTCATCAGAGGAGCTCCAAAAGAAGTGATTTCCCCGTCAGGATCTCTTAAGGCAGAATCATTTGGAATGGCCCATAAGACCAATAAGATCAATAGCCCAAACATGGTAAAAAAAGCAAACCAAAATGACTTTTGTTCTTTGCTGCTCAATCGGTCCATGGTTGGAATATCCTGCAAATTGTCATCAACTTTGACATTCTTATTCAATCTTGGCTCAATAACCCTGTCCGTAAGGTACCAAACTACAGCAATTACGACGACACTGGAAAGTCCTGTGAAATAGATATTGTTGAGCGGGTTGAGTAAAATATCGGGGTCCAAAATCTGTGCAGCAGACTGTGTAAAACTTTGGATCAATGGATCAATACTTGAAGGAATAAAATTGGCACTGAAGCCACCTGATACCCCAGCAAATGCCGCGGCTATACCGGCAAGTGGATGCCTGCCTGCCGCATAAAAAATAACTCCACCTAAGGGGATCACCAAAACATAACCTGCATCTGCGGCAGTATGACTGACAATGGCCACCAAAACCAGGATAGGAGTCAATAACATGCTAGGGGTTATCCCCAGTAAAAATTTCAAACCTGCATTGATAAATCCAGAGTGTTCGGCAACACCCACACCCAACATGGCCAACAATACCACTCCCAAGGGTGGAAAATTGATGAAAACCTGGGTCATATTGGACAAAAAAGCAGCCAATTGTGGTCCTGTGATTAAATTTTGCACGCGAAGGTCGGAGCCTGTTCTGGGATCTACCGCCCCAAAGTCTATGGGGGAAAGCAAGGCAGAAAATACCCATGTGAGGAGCATCAAAAAGAAAAACAACATGGCGGGATCTGGTAATTTATTACCCGCTTTCTCAATAAAATCAAGGAATTTATCTAAAAAGGTCCTTTGTTTTTCTATTTCGTTCATATTGGCTTAATTTTAGATTCCTCAAAAATAAGAAGGCTGACTTAATTTCAAAGAAAGGCCAAACACTTATATTTAGGACTCATATAATTGCAGAAAACCTTAAGCTTAGCAGATAACCTAATTGAAACATGAAAAAAATCAGCTTATTGTTCCTTTTGATCGGACTTACAGGATCAGTTTTTTCCCAAGGGGAAATTGAAGACAAAAAGAAAATTGTAGCCAAAAACGCACAACTGACCAAAATAGCAGATGGCTTTACCTTCACTGAAGGACCTGCTGTGCATAGAAACGGGGATGTATTTTTTACCGACCAACCCAATAACAAGATTCATCGCTGGTCATATACCAGAGATGAGGTAAGCGTATTTATGGAAGATGCCGGCAGGGCCAATGGGATGTTTATGGATTTACAGGGCAATCTGATCGTATGCGCAGATATGGAAAACCAACTGTGGTCTATCGATGACAAAGGGAATGTGACTGTACTGGTGGAAAACTTCAAAGGCAACCTACTCAACGGACCCAATGACGTATGGGTCGTGCCTTATGGGGGGATGTATTTTACCGACCCCTTATACAAAAGACCCTACTGGGAGAGAGACCCCGAAATGCAGCAGGACGGAGAGCACCTCTATTACTTGTCAAAGGACCGCATGCAGCTCTTCCGGGTTGATGAAAACTTGGTCAAACCCAATGGATTGATAGGAACACCTGATGGAAAGAAATTGTACGTTGCAGATATAGGCGACAACAAAACCTATGTCTATGATATAGAAGAAGATGGTTACTTAAGAAACAGGAAATTATTCTGTGAAATGGGTTCAGACGGAATGACAATTGACTACAGGGGAAATGTTTACCTTACAGGTGATGGAGTGACCGTCTTTAATTCCAAAGGAGATAAAATCGCCCATATTCCGGTGCCTGAGAAATGGACATCCAATGTGATTTTCGGCGGCACAGACAGAAAAACCCTCTTTATCACCGCCATGGGATCTGTCTATAAGCTGAATATGCGTTCCCGAGGAGTTTACTAATACCTAAAGAGATTTCAAATTTTAAGCTTTTCCAAGCTACGATATGACAGGTCCGATTGAATCGGACCTGTTTTTGTCACATCCTGGTTTTACTTGACAATTTTTCCTTTAATTTTTTCTATTGGTTTCATGTATTTTCTCCCTTCGAATTCCAAAACCCGAAAATTCATTTTTCCCTATCTCATAAAACCTTTCAACTTTTTAAAGCTCTTCTGCTCACCCTATCTCTGTTTGCAAGTTTATTTGCCTACATATCATTCACAATTCCCATCCACATCACATGCTGCAGCGGTATCTGAACCGGCTATATCCAATATCGGATTTTCTTTAACATAATCGCCCCAAGCCTTTTTAATTGTATCCTCAAAAACTTCCTTGGGCTGTGCCCCTGAAATCCCATATTTCCTATCCAAGACAAAAAATGGCACACCGCGGACTCCCAGAGCCCTGGATTCAGCAATATCCTGATCCACCTTATCTTCAAATTTATTGCTATTCAGGCATTCCTGAGCGCTCACATTAGAGATACCCACTTCAGATGCAAAATTCAAGAGGCTGTCTTTATCATCTATATTTGCTCCTTCTGTAAAGTATGCCTTCAAGAGCCTTTCTTTCATTTCACCACCCTTACCCACTGACTTGGCCAATTGTAGTAACCTATGGGCATTTTTAGCATTGGCTACAACCGTTTTGTCCATTTGATACTCCAATCCCTCGCCTTTTGCCATTTCTACTACCTGTTGGGTAATCTGCTGGGTCTGTTCCATAGTCCAACCCTTGGTTGCAGCCAAATATTCCAATGTGTTTTGTTCTGGATCAGTTTTCATATCGGGATTTAACAAAAAACTCTTCCATTCAATTTGAAGTTTATCGGCATATTCAAATTGAGCCATGGCTGCTTCCAACCTCCGCTTGCCGATATAACAAAAAGGACACATGATGTCCGACCAGATTTCTATTTTCATAGGATTCCATTTACTTTGTTACTTTAATTCAAAAAATTACCCAATGGTTCAAAAAAGCCAAACAAAAGAATGTCCCTCCTGTGCCATGGAGGTAGATAAAAAAGCAGATATCTGTCCCATTTGCCAATTCGAATTCCCTAAAAGAAATCCGGTTTATCAATGGATGGCCATTCTCTTGGCCCTGTTTTTCCTCTTGATGTTTATTTTATAAATCCCCCTCTTAATGAACTCCTTAATGTTTCAATAACCTTAGACTTCCGCAATCTCATTTCCGACTTTGGATATTCTTGTCTCTCGCTTCTATTTGGTAGATTGTACATCTTGTTCGCCGTGGTGGATGGTACTTGGTATAACCAATTCTCGCTTCTCATCTCTATCCAAAAAAATTACTCCATGACTCCCTCGCGACAGGGTTTACCCTAAACCATCTCCAAATGCTGCTTTAAGGAGTCAATCACAGTGTCGGCCACCAGGTGATAAAATAATTGAGGATTATTGTCCACCTGTACCGCCTCCAAAGCTTTGTAGTAGGCCAACCTCGCATCAAGATCTCCTTTTAAATAGGCGATGGTCAATCCATGCTTCAAGAGGATAAAATTCATCACCAGCCTGCCGATAGGTCCATTCCCATCAACAAAGGGATGAATATTTACCAATCGCTCATGCATTTCCGCCGCCAGAATTACCGGATGAAGGATTTTCTTTTGGGTATCATAATGGATAAAATAATCCTCCATCAACTTATCCAAAAGGAAAGGCTGGGGTGGTATATTGGAACTGCCCGTTATCCTTATCGGAACAGTTCTGTACCGGCCTGCATTATCACGATCAATGCCTCTAAGGATCAAATAATGCAAATCACCCAATACCCGGGGACCTAAATCCATTTGGTCTTTAACCAGCTGCTCCAAGTAGGCAATAGCATCTGCGTGATTCATGGTCTCCAGGTGCTCACGCATAGACTTGCCTCCGATAGTAATGCCTTCATTGACTACCAAATGCGTCTCTTCTAGGGTAAGTGTATTGCCTTCGATTCGGTTACTTTCAAAAGTATATGCCACCACAAAGAAATCTTGTAGCTTGCGCAACTGAGCCCCTGCCAGTGGCTTTTTGGAAAGCCATTCTTGCCTTAAACCATCTATCAGCTTTAGTTTATCCTGAATGCCTTTGCTCAGGCCCTGCATCAACAAAGCTTTACTACCATTCTGATATGCTACTCTGGATTCCGCCAATGACAAAATTTCTACTGCATCCCTTTCATTTTCAAGTATCTGGTAAATCATTTCTACCAACCAAAGCTTTCTTAATTCTTCAAAAGGAAGATCCAATGCAAAAGCCAAAGCCTTTAAATTCTCCTCAGTAGGCCTTCTTGCCCCTTTTTCAAATTTAGAAACCAATGCCGGGTCTATTTTGGCCTCGAAAGCCAGCTGCCTTACAACCCATCCCTTTTCAATCCTCCTTGCTGCCAATGCCTTTGCTAAAGATTTCATTTTGTTGACATTATGTTTGTTGACAAATTTAATCAACAAAACATGGATTTTTAATTTTATTTCCCATTTTTTTTCTACAAATTGAAAATCAAATCCAGTTTCTTATGAAGAAAAGAGAATTTCTAAAAAGCCTGGCTTTCACCAGTCTTGCATCATCTGCCTCCTTTAAGGCCCTTTCCGAAACCATGCAAGTTTATGCCCATGTGCCCGCTGATGAGTTGGCCAAGGATGAAGCTTTTTGGCTAAAGGTAAGAGAAGGTTACAGGCTAAAGACAGACTATATCAATTTGGAAAATGGGTATTACTGCTTTGTTCCTCAGGAAACCCTGGAAGGCTATATCAAATGGATCAGGGAAATCAATTATCAAGGATCTTGGTATTTCAGAACCGTACAATGGGATAACAAAGACAGGGCCGCTGCCAGATTGGCGGATACATTCGGAGGTACTGCAGATGAAGTAGCGATCACCCGCAATGCCACAGAATCATTGGATGTTATCATTTCCGGTTACCCCTGGGAAAAAGGAGACGAGGCCATTTTTGCACATCAGGATTATGGCAGCATTAAAAATATGTTTGAATTGGTATCCAGACGGTACGGCGTGGTCAACAAAATCATAGATGTTCCGCTTCTTCCCGAATCTGACGAGGAAATTGTGAAAGTATATGAAGATGCCATCACTCCCAATACGAAGCTCATCATGGTCAGTCACATGATCAATATTACAGGCCAAATACTGCCCGTGAAAAAAATCTGCGAAATGGCCCATAAATACGGTGTAGAGGTGATGTTGGACGGGGCACACTGCATTGCCCATTTTGATTTCAAAATCAACGAGCTGGGTTGTGACTATTACGCATGCAGCCTTCATAAATGGTTAAGCGTACCTTTGGGAGCCGGTTTACTTTATGTCAAAAAAGAAAAGATCAACAAAATTTGGCCCTTGATGGCCCCTTATCAACTGGATCAAGCCAATATCAAAAACCTTAACCATACCGGAACCCATCCTGTAGCTACTGACCTGGCAGTGAACAATGCCCTGGATTATTATGAGAAAATAGGAGCTAATCGCAAAGAAGAAAGGTTGCGCTATCTCCAATTGTATTGGTCAGATAAGGTGCGGGACGTACCTGGCATTATGGTCAACACTCCCGCAGATCCTGCTAGAAGTTGCGGCATTGCCAATGTCGGAATCAAAGGAATGGAACCAACAGAAATGGCGAAAATCCTACTTGATGGTTACGGGATATATACTGTAGGTATTAATTACGCAGGGGTTGTGGGCTGTAGGATCACACCAAACATTTACACCACTCCAAAAGAATTGGATGTTTTTGTCAATGCCCTCAAAGAATTGGCATCAGGGACCACATAAAACCATATGCTGTCAAAAAAGGAATAAAAATAAACTCCCTCTAAATATTTCTTAGTAATACTTGCATTTTATTTCAATCCTTGCAACCTTTACGCCGTACATTGAAATAAATGCAAAACCTAATCAACATAGCAAACAACAATCTTTCCGCTTCAGCATCTCTTGCTGTTGCTGCTATGTTATTTTTGGCTCCATTGAGGAGGTTTAGGAACAGCTTCAGGGCATTGCCCCTGTAATATCCCCTGGTATCCTACGTGGATGGCCGACAATAGCACCTTTCATTTATTATAATCAACGCTCCTAAGCGATCAAGCATTCCTTATTCCGTATTGAATAAAATGGACATCCCGTCTTTCATCATACAACCCGCAACAGAAAAGCATTTGCAATATGCGGAAACCATCTGTAATGAGATGGAACAATCTGCCAAAGCCAGAGGTACCGGCATTGCCAAGCGTTCACCCGAATACATCAAAACAAAGATGCAGGAAGGGAAAGCTGTAATTGCCCTTACAAAAGAAGGTAAATGGGCCGGATTTTGCTATATTGAGGCTTGGGGACATGGCAAGTTCGTGGCCAATTCAGGTCTAATCGTGGCACCTGAATTCCGGAAATTTGGACTTGCCCGTCAGATAAAAAGTGAAGTTTTCAAACTTAGCCAGGTAAAATACCCCGATGCCAAAATCTTCGGCCTTACCACGGGCGCAGCTGTAATGAAAATCAATTCTGACCTGGGCTATGTTCCAGTTTCTTATTCCGATCTGACAGAAGATGAAGAATTCTGGAAAGGTTGTAACAGTTGCATCAATGTGGAAATACTCAAGTCCAAAAGCCGTCAAAACTGCCTTTGTACGGCCATGCTTTACGACCCATCAAAAAAAGCCAAGCCAGAAGAAGTGGCCTTAAGGAAGGACTTCAAAAAGAACTTAAAGCTCTTTGAACGTTGGACCAGACTGAAAAAGGCGATCCTGCTCAATATCAAAAAAACCAAAAACAAAACCCTTAGCATATTTTAAATCCGAAGGCTCTTTTTGGCCTTCCCTACAACCTAAACAAAAATGAAAAAAGTCGTATTGGCATACAGCGGTGGATTGGATACCACATTTTGTGCCCTGCACTTGTCCAAAGACCTGGGATACGAAGTTCATGCTGTCCTGATCAACACAGGGGGCTTTTCCCCTGAGGAACTTCTGGAAATTGAACAAAGAGCCAATGGTCTTGGAATTGCTTCCTTTGTCATATTGGACGTTACCCATACCTACTATCAGGAAGTAATTAAATTCCTGGTTTTTGGAAACGTCCTTAAAAACCAAACATATCCCCTTTCTGTCAGTGCTGAAAGGATTTTACAGGCCAAAACCCTGGCAGAATACGTTAAAAAGATTGGGGCAAAATCCATAGCCCATGGCAGTACAGGGGCTGGGAATGATCAGGTGCGCTTTGACATGATTTTCCAGACCATCATACCGGATATAGAAATTATTACACCCATCCGGGACCTTAAATTAAGCCGCGAAGATGAAATCGCCTATCTTAAAAAACATGGGGTCTCTATGAATTTTGAAAAGGCAACCTACTCCATTAACAAGGGAATCTGGGGGACCTCTGTAGGTGGAAAGGAAACCCTTACTTCAAACCAAACATTGCCTGAAAAAGCTTGGCCAGTTCAAGTCAGCAAAAGTGGAACTGAGGAACTGCGCATTGGATTTGAGAAGGGGGAGATAAAGACTGTTAATGGTACTGCTTTCCAAAACCCTGTTGAGGCCATACAGAAAATCCAGGAACTCGCAGCACCATTCGGGATCGGCAGGGATATACATGTGGGTGATACCATCATCGGGATAAAAGGAAGGGTAGGATTTGAAGCCGCTGCTCCATTGATCATCATCAAATCCCACCAACTTCTGGAAAAACATTGTCTAACCAAGTGGCAAATATTCTGGAAAAACCAATTGGCTGAATTCTATGGCAACCATCTGCATGAAGGGCATTACCTGGACCCTGTCATGCGAAATCTAGAGGCATTTCTACAAAGCAGCCAGGAGTATGTGAGCGGAACAGTGAAAATCTCACTGCACCCATACAGGTTCCAATTGCTGGGCATTGAGTCCCAACATGACCTGATGGCTTCAAAATTTGGAAGTTATGGGGAGATGAACAAAGGTTATACGGCAGAGGATGTAAAAGGCTTTACAAGGATCCTGGGCAATCAGACTGCAATTTTCCACCAAGTCAATCAAAATGAAGAAAATTAAAACAGCCATCATAGGTGCTGCTGGCTATACAGGAGGAGAACTCTTGAGGTTATTGCTCCATCACCCCGCCTGTGAGTTGGTCTATGTCCACAGCAATAGTCAAAAAGGAAAGAAAGTGACCGAAGTGCATCCCGATCTTATCGGTGAAACGGACCTTATTTTTACGGACATTGTACAGACTGAAGGCATTGAGGCGTTGTTTCTTGGACTCCCCCATGGACAGACAAAGGGCTTTTTGGAAAAGCACGTGTTTCCAAATAATACTGTTATCATAGATTTGAGTACAGATTTCAGAGATGAAAGCCATGACTTCACTTATGGTTTACCTGAGGTAAACAGGGAAAAAATCAAAAAAGCGAATAAAATAGCCAACCCCGGGTGTTTTGCAACTGGAATCCAACTGGCTTTGGCTCCCGCCATTTCCCGGAATTGGGTAAAAGGAACAGTCCATATTTCCGGAATCACAGGAAGTACAGGCGCAGGAAAGGCCCTTAGTGAAACAACCCATTTCAGTTATCGCACCAATAATGTCTCAGTTTACAAACTCTTTACCCATCAGCACTTAAAAGAAATCAATCAGACATTCGTACAAATTAATCCTGAATTCAAAGAGGAATTGCTTTTCGTGCCTTATAGGGGGAATTTCAGCAGAGGAATCTGGATTACTGCCTACTTTCCCTTTGAAGGAAAACTTCAGGATGCTTTGGAATCCTATCTGGAATACTACAAAGATAGTCCATTTACATGGGTGTCTGAAACCGATATTGACCTGAAGCAAGCAGTCAATACCAACAAATGCCTGCTCCATCTCAAAAAGGAAAAAGGCAATTTGGTGATTTACTCAGCCATCGACAACCTTTTGAAAGGCGCATCAGGTCAGGCAGTACAGAATTTCAATTTGGCTTTTGGACTGGAGGAAAACTCAGGCCTAAGCCTTAAAAGCATTGCATTTTAATCCATTAAATATGAATTTGTTTGATGTTTACCCTTTGATGGAAGTCAGCCCTGAAAAAGCCTTGGGAGCAAAACTATGGGATGAAAAAGGAGAAGAGTACCTGGACCTATATGGGGGACATGCGGTCATCTCTATCGGTCACAGCCATCCCCATTTCAACCAAAGGATCAAAGAACAGCTCGATAAAATCAGCTTTTATTCCAATTCGGTTCAGATTCCTATCCAAAAGACTTTCGCGGAGAAGCTTGGTGAAGTTTCGGCTTATCCGGATTACCAATTATTTCTTTGTAATTCAGGAGCTGAAGCCAATGAAAATGCATTGAAACTGGCTTCATTTGCCAAGGAAAAATCAGGATTTATCAGCTTTTCGGGGGCCTTTCATGGGAGAACTTCGGGAGCGGTAGTATTGACCGACAATCCAAAAATCATTGCCCCTTCCAACCAAAGAGATGATGTCCATATCTTACCCTGGAACGATTTAATGGCTGTGGAAACCCAATTAAAAAATGGCAATATCGCTGGAATCATCATTGAAGGCATCCAAGGTGTCGGGGGAATTCATGTTCCTGATTCTGCATTCTTAATGGGACTTTCAGATTTGGCGAAAAAATACGGCGCCATGCTCATCCTGGATGAAGTACAGTCGGGATATGGAAGAACAGGACGGTTTTTTGCACATCAATGGACAGCAGGGTTGCGGCCAGACCTCATCACCATGGCCAAAGGAATGGGTAATGGATTCCCCATAGGTGGCGTACTCATCCATCCTGACATCAAATCCTCCTACGGACTACTGGGCACTACTTTTGGTGGCAATCACCTGGCATGTGCGGCAGGTTTGGCCGTTTTGGAAGTGATTGAAAACGAAAAACTAATGGAACATGCCAATAAGATGGGCACATTCCTGATTCCTGCCCTACAAAAGCTCACCGGTGTCAGGGCAGTAAGGGGAAAAGGGTTGATGATTGGAATAGACCTGGACAGGGAGGCAGGCCCTGTACGTTCTGAATTGGTGAAAAAATACAGAATTTTTACGGGAAGTTCAGCGGGAAAGCACACCATTCGTTTGCTACCTCCTTTAAATATTAAAACAAATGAGCTATCTTCGTTTTTGGAGAGCTTAAAGAAAATATTGGACGGAGCAAGCCCCTTAATATAGAGGGAGAACCCATCAGAAATATGAAGTATTTTACAAAATTTGAATCTAAGTCGGTTGCTGACCAACTCATAGAAAAAGCCCTATTTTATAAAACCAACCCAAGGATAGACCATACTGTAGGTACAGGAAAGAGGATTGGGTGCATATTCCTGAATCCCTCTCTCAGAACGCGTGCAAGCACGCAGATTGCCGCGCTAAACCTTGGCATGGAACCTATCGTGTTGAATATGGACAAAGAGGGATGGGCTCTTGAAATGAAAGAAGGAGCAGTGATGAACAAAGGCACAGTAGAGCACATCAAAGATGCAGCTGCCGTTTTGGGTACCTATTTTGATATTTTGGCTATCCGCGCCTTTCCCAGTCTGACCAACAAACAGGAAGACATGGAAGATTTTATCTTCAATCAATTTGTGAAATATTCCAGTGTGCCGGTAATCAGCTTAGAAAGTGCAGTCAGGCACCCACTGCAAAGCTTGGCAGATATGCTGACTATTCAGGAACTTTGGAAAGGGGCCAAAAAACCAAAAGTAGTTTTAACGTGGGCGCCCCATATCAAGGCCATTCCCCATGCAGTAGCCAACTCCTTTGCGGAATGGGCAATTGGCTGCGGGCATGATTTGACCATTACGCATCCTGAGCATAACCACCTGGATGACAATTTTACGCGTGGCGCCAAAATAGAGCTTGATCAACAAAAAGCATTGGAGAATGCAGATTTTGTATATGTTAAAAATTGGTCTGGATTCAATGACTATGGAAAAATAGTGAATACAGACAGTTCTTGGATGCTTACAGAAAAACATCTCAAGCATGCCAAGAATGCCAAAGTTATGCACTGTCTTCCTGTAAGGAGAAATTTGGAATTATCAGATGAGATCCTGGACGGGAAAAGAAGCATAGTACAAAGGCAGGCCGAGAACAGGATTTATGCTGCCCAGTCGGTCATAAGCCATATTCTGGGATGAGTCCCATTTAGAAACCAAAAAATTACCACTGAACATGAATGTAAGCATTATAAAAATCGGAGGCAATGTCATTGACTTTCCAGAAAAGTTGGACGAATTTCTATACCTTTTTTCAAGGTTTCCGGGCAAAAAAATCCTTGTTCATGGAGGTGGAGTTATGGCTTCAAAATTTGGAGAAAGCATGGGAGTCATGCCGGAGATGGTTGATGGCAGAAGGATAACTGATAAAGACACTTTGGACATTGTTACCATGGTCTATGCTGGCCTGATCAACAAACAGATAGTAGCCAAACTCCAATCTTTGAAACAAAATGCATTGGGCATGACAGGAGCAGATGGAAACCTTATCCGCTCGGTGAAAAGACCGGTCAAAACCATAGATTACGGCTTTGTAGGGGATATCAAAGAAATCAATGTTGAATTGCTGAAAACCCTAACGGATGCGGAAATTATTCCGGTAATCTGCGCAATTACGCATGATAAAAATGGGCAACTTCTGAATACAAATGCGGATAGCATCGCTTCTGAACTGGCAACCAATTTATCTAAAAAGTATAAAGTCAATCTTTATTTCTGTTTTGACAAAGCGGGAGTTTTGATCGATGAAAAAAATGAAAATTCTATCGTCCCAATGATCAATGAGGACATCTACGCGGAATTGAAGAAGGAAAATGTGATTCATTCCGGGATGATTCCCAAACTGGATAATGCTTTTTCCGCTTTACACAAGGGGGTTCATCATGTATGGATTGGGAAAGCTGAAAATTTATTATTGGCCTCAAAGGGAAAGTTATCAGGTACTACGATTGAAAGACACAAATACGACTTGTATTGAGACCTTATGGATAATTTGATGCAGACGCTGTCCGAAAAGGCAATAATTTTGCTCAAATCCCTGATTGAAACACCTTCCTTGAGTAAAGAAGAGAATTTAACAGCAGATTTGATTGTTAATTTTTTAGAGCAAAATGGCCTTCAAACTTACAGGAAAGGAAATAATGTTTGGACTTATTCCAAAAATCAAAACCCAGCGCTTCCTTACCTATTGCTCAATTCCCACCACGATACCGTAAAACCCAATTCAGGTTATACCAGGGACCCCTATATTGCAATGGAGGAAGAAGGTAAACTCTATGGATTGGGAAGTAATGACGCGGGTGGCTGTTTGGTAAGCCTCATCGCTGCTTTCCTCTACCTGCAGGAAAATTCATCCCTTCCCTTTAATCTCATCCTAGCAGCCACGGCGGAGGAGGAAATTTCTGGGAAAAATGGAATTGAAAGTATCCTCAACGAACTACCGGAAATAGATTTGGCAATAGTAGGTGAACCTACTTTGATGCAAATGGCCGTTGCGGAAAAAGGCCTTTTGGTAATTGATGCTGAGGTAAAAGGAAAAGCAGGACATGCTGCGAGAGAAGAAGGAGAAAACGCCATTTACAAAGCCTTGGAAGACCTGAATATAATTAAGGATTTCCAATTCAAAAGAATATCTCCTTATCTGGGGAAAAGCAAAGTTACAGCTACGATCATCGAGGCAGGCAGCCAGCACAATGTTATCCCAGACCTCTGTAAATATACCTTGGATGTAAGGGTGACTGACGTTTATACTTTAGAAGAGGCACTGCAGGAATTAAAACCTGTTCTCCAAGCAGTACTTCATCCCAGGTCATTGAGATTAAATTCCTCAAAGGTGCCGGATGGGCATATGATACTTGAGGTAGGAAAGCGGCTAAATTTGAAGAAATACGGGAGTCCCACCTTATCTGATCAGGCCCTTATACCCTACCCTTCCGTAAAAATAGGCCCTGGAGATTCTGCAAGATCACATACTGCAGATGAATTTGTTTACCTGGAAGAAATCAAAAAAGGGGTAAAAGGCTATGTAGAATTATTGGAAACCTATGCCTCCCTTTATAAAAATAAAAACTGATCTTAAACCGATATAAAAGCATGAAGCTCTGGCAAAAAAACACAGATTCAAAAAAGGAAGTTGAAAATTTCACTATCGGTAGAGATCCTGAGTTTGATTTGCTCCTGGCACCTTTTGATGTATTGGGATCCATGGCCCATGCCATCATGCTGGAAAAAATCGGACTCCTGAACCCAGCTGAACTCCAGATATTGCTCAATGGATTAAGAGAAATTTATTTTGAAATAGAAAAAAGTGAATTCATTATTGAGCAGGGCGTGGAGGATGTACATTCCCAAGTGGAATTTCTACTTACGCAGCGCTATGGTGAAGTTGGGAAAAAGCTACACAGTGGAAGATCTAGGAACGATCAGGTTCTGGTTGACCTAAAGTTATTTTACCGTGCCGCCATACGTGAAATCAACGAGGAGGTTCAGGAACTATTTGACCTTTTAATCCGCCTTTCGGAAAAGCATAAAAATGACCTGATGCCAGGTTACACCCATACCCAGTTGGCCATGCCCTCCTCCTTTGGGCTTTGGTTGGGTTCTTTTGCGGAAAGCTTGACAGAAGATATGGACCTCCTTTTTGCTGCTTACAGGCTATCCAATAAAAATCCACTGGGATCGGCAGCAGGATATGGCTCCTCCTTCCCTTTGGACAGAACATTAACCACTCAATTGCTGGGCTTTGAAGACCTGCACCACAATGTGATCAATGCGCAAAACAGCAGGGGCAAAACAGAGAGAAACCTTGCATTTGCAATGGCCGGTTTAGCAGGCACCTTAAATAAACTGGCAGCAGATGTATGTTTATTTATGAACCAGCATTTTGGATTCATTAGTTTTCCGGATAACCTGACCACCGGAAGCAGCATCATGCCCCACAAAAAAAACCCAGATGTTTTTGAACTCATCAGGGCAAAGACCAATCAAATCCAGTCCTTGCCCAATCAGGTCACACTGCTTTTGACAAATACGACCACAGGTTACCACAGAGACCTTCAATTATTAAAAGAAGCCATTTTCCCGGGAATTGAAACCCTACTCGATTGTATTCGGATGTCCACATTTATGCTTAAAGAAGTCAAAGTAAAACAGGATATTTTAAAGGACAGCTTTTACAAACATGTTTTCAGCGTAGAAGTGGTGAATGATCTGGTACTACAGGGAATGGCCTTTAGGGATGCTTATAAAAAAGTAGGACTGGATATTGAGGCGGGTAATTTTCAGCCCGATCAAAGCAAGGTAGTACATACCCATGAGGGAAGTATCGGAAAGCTCTGTTTGGAGGAAATTAAAGAAAAAATGAAAGTGGCCGAGGCCCAATTTGATTTTGAAAAAGTTTCAAAAAAAATAGAAGGGCTTCTATACCATTGACATAATCAAACGTCACCCTGAGATTTTAAAATTTGTCATTTACAGAAAAGCAATGATAGTTATTGAAACGTCATGCTGAGTGGAGCTTGCGGAGTCGAAGCATCTCCTCTATTTTGGGAAACTCAAGTCTTAATAGATCAGGATAAAAATCATATTCCATCATGATATTAAAGGCACAACTAAAAAAATACTGAAAAAGTACTATAAACAGAAAAATCTTCTTCTGAAATCAGAAGAAGATTTTTTAAATTAAAATTTAAGAAGAATATTATTTTTTATAAATTGTTTATATGAACAACTTTTGTAAAATTTTATATGTTATCAGGTATGTAGGCTTCACCCCGTCCATTCCCAAGGCTCCTGAGGCCAAAGTGCTGCCGGTCTCTAAAGGGTTGTCCGAAGCGTAATAAGCATAAAGTACTTTGACATTCTTTCGTATACTTTGCCGGATCCTGCTTTCTGACTGAATAGCTTTTTGATAATGGGCGCCCTCCATCTCAAGGCCAATGGCGTTCCAGGAAGATTCCATCAAATAACTCAGGACATCTTTATTTTGGAGTGAAGTACCCAGGACGGTAAACATGGTCCCTTGGTACACACCCAGTCCATATCCTTTAAAATCTTTAAGGTTCAGCTCGTTCCTGAAAGGATAATTGTCAGCTGTGCCCTCAAAAACATGACTGTCGGGAATCATGATATCCCCTTTTTTACCCGTTAAAATACCTGCTTTTCCCATAATGGATGCAGACATAACGTTCAATGGAAAGAATTTGCCTTCTTCCGATTCATAAGGTTTAAGCAATTCATCAAAACATTCATAAGCCTGTTCTCCAAATGCATAATCCATGACCAGGATTACAGGACGTTTTTCTTTTTCATCCGGTAATTCACAGCCCGGTAATATCGTGTTGGCAGACATGGCAGCAGTATCAATAAGCTGAACATGAATGTTTGTTCCAGATTCATCGAAGACTTCTATAAACCCATTTTTCTGTGCATAGTTGTAGATATCTTTAGCCCTGTTGTCTTTTGCCCCTATACTGATATCCATAGCGGTCTGCTCAATGTCTTCAAATGAATTTAAACCCAATGCCTGATGCCCATAAATGGTATTCAGAAAACTATGAAGATTGGCAGAAACAACATGCAAGGGACGGTTAATCAATCCATTTTCAAAAAGCACTGTTTTTATTTTATTGGCCCATAATTCCCCATAAACGTGGTGACCTACCCTTAACCTCAGTGTAGAAGAAAAAGATATCTCCCTATCCCGTCCTTCAAAGGATTCATTCATTGCCAATTTCCCCAGATGGTAGACTATTCTAAACAGACTATTGG
The DNA here is from genome assembly GCF_007126775.1 of Cecembia sp. GTDB lineage: Bacteria > Bacteroidota > Bacteroidia > Cytophagales > Cyclobacteriaceae > Cecembia. The sequence goes on from NZ_SLAP01000039.1 coordinate 17,390, forward strand.
TATGAGGGGATGCCTCAAACTTCTGTACAGTCTCATGGGTTTCCTCGAAAGTCCGACCAATCACATGGGAAAGGTAAGAACAGGCCACTTCCCTATCAAACTCCTCCCCGCTTTCCTCTTTGGCCACAATTTTTTCCAACATCTCCCAGTTGAGGTCTATCCGACCTTTGGAGTCTGTACTGTTACCCCTGATTTTTTCCGACTCTATGTATAAAAAGGTCAAATGGGTAAGTATATCATAAATATCAGATCTTCCTCTAGTCATCTCAACATACATTTGATCTTCATCTACCCGGTAGCAATTCCTCCTTCTCTTTGCAGGAATAATGGCAGGAAAAGTAGAATGTTCGTATCCTTCCCTACTGATCAATCGGATATACCGACATTCTTCTATCCCCATCGGAAGCCTTTCCATCACATAAAGCAATCCTTCCAATTCTATCTTTTCATCCTGGGCAAGCAGCCCGTATATTTCAGGACTTAACACCAAAAGTGAATCCACCAAAGACTCTCCGGAAACTCCCATAGGCTTGTATGACCCTCTCATAAAAAGATGTCTCATCGTTATATAAAGTTTCTCAATAGCCGCTCGTGATTCCTGTGCTCTCGTTCTTTTCATTGTATCTAAAATTATTTTGTATTAGGTAAATTCAGCAAAATTAAGCAAAATAGCCGAATTCTTAGGATTAAAAATTCATTAAATCCTTTGGACAGCTTATCAAATAATTAAAAATACCTGTTTTCCAATATATCCAAGTGATGTGCAGTGTGTCCTGCAATGATATAAAACAACGCCCTTACAGATACCGGATTATTGTTGGCATTGCCTATAATTGTATAACTTGTGGCAGGTAGATTTTTGATCATTGCAAGTAGGGCATGCCGGGACAATTCAAACTCATTCAATAAACTGTCCAAAGAGATATGATTAAAATTTCCATTCAACGCATAGGCGTTTTCATCATATCCTGGCAAGGCTGATTGTTCTCCCCTTGCAATACACAGGGCCCTATAAGCCATAATTCGATCAGTATCCGTTATATGACCCAAGACCTCCTTGCCTGTCCACTTTCCGGGTGCATAGGAATTGTTGCTGCTTTCCTCACCTAAGCGCTCAAAAACCTCTTTGACTTCCTGTACCTGAGACAGCAATACCTGTGAAATACTTTTCCCCTTTACAAAGGCAACATAGCTTTCATAATAAGCATTGTATTCCCCTATTTGCGGTGCTGATATTACGTTCATGTAATTTGTGTTTAAATGCTGTGTTTATACAGGTAAATTTAAAGATGAAAACTGAAATATGATTAAATGAAAAAAATTTTACCACTTATCGCCCTATTCATCCTGGTACATTTTGCTACAGCCCAAACAACAATCATCCAAAGAAATGCTGCGATTGAATCTATGATCAGGGAAATCTCTGCCGAAAATCTGGAAAAATATGTAAGGGACCTGGCAGGTTTTAGAACAAGGCATACCTTAAGCCAAAACAAGCAGAAAGAAGGCATATTTGCCTCTCAAAACTATGTACTTGATTTGTTCAAGTCTTTTGAAGGGCAATCAGATGGCCGGCTCAGCGCTTATATCGATAATTTCACCATTCCTGCAGATGGAAGGAGAATCCCAGAAGATAGTGAATTGGGCAATGTGATGGCCACCCTTAAAGGAACAGACCCAAATGATGACCGCGTTTTTATCATTTCTGCACATATTGATAGCAGGTCATCCAATGTTATGGATGCAGCAATTGATGCGCCAGGTGCCAATGATGATGGTTCGGGGGTGGCAGCTGTCATTGAACTGGCCAGAATCATGTCCAAAAAAAGTTATCCAGCTACAATTATTTTTGTAGTGGTTTCCGGTGAGGAACAAGGCTTAAAAGGTGCTGCCTATTTGGCGGAAAAAGCGAAAAATGAAAACTGGAACTTGGTAGCCATGCTGAACAATGATATGATAGGCAACAGCCATTCTTCAGAAACCAATATCAATGACAACACCCGCGTCAGGATTTTCTCTGAAGGAGTGCCAATGGCCGAAACGGAAAGAATGGCTGCCATAAGAAGATATACCAATGGAGAGAATGACAGTAAATCCCGTCAGCTGGCACGTTACATGAAAGAATTGGGCGAAAGGTATGTTGACCAGTTAGAAGTGAAATTAGTATACAGAAATGACCGTTTTCTGAGAGGAGGGGATCATACGCCTTTTGCAAGAGAAGGATTTACAGCCATCAGGGTCTGTGAAATGAATGAGAACTATTACCATCAGCATGAAGATGTCAGGGTTGAAAACGGTATACAATATGGTGACCTTCCCGAATTTGTGGATTTTGAATATATGAGGAAAATTACAGGGATTAACCTGGCATCTTTGGCAGCTTTGGCAGCTGCACCTTCAGAGCCAAGTAGTGTAGGGATTGATGTGAGAAGGCTGAGTAACACTTCCACCTTGAGATGGGAGGCACCGGAGACAGGAAAGGCCAAGGGCTATTTCGTACTCATGAGGGAAACTGATGCTTCCATGTGGCAGAAGAAATTTTATACAGAAGAAACCAGCCTCACGATACCCTATTCAAAGGACAATTACTTTTTTGCTGTGCAGGCAGTAGGAGAAGGTGGCTATGAAAGTATGGCAGTATTTCCCCAACCCATTACCCGTTAAAGGCTTCCCGAAATTTGCAATTTCGGGAAGCGGTAACGCGGATTTTTAATTCCTCTTCAACAGTTGAATCAAAGCAGCAAAAACCATCACGGCAATACAGCCAATTGCATTGTACCAGAGGAATCCAATATCAATGGGAATTCCCAGGATACTGCCACCATTGTTATAGTGGATAAGCAATATGATGGCTTCGGCGATAAAAGCTGCGATAAAAACCGCATTCCCTTTGACCCACTTCATGTAGAATCCTACGACAAAAATCCCAAGAATCGTCCCGTAAAACAAAGAGCCCAATAAATTGACTGCTTGTATCAGGTTCTCAAACAAGGTGGCATAAGTAGCAAATAGAATCGCGAAAATTCCCCAAATGGCTGTGAACATTTTGGATGAAATCAGATAATGGTATTGGTTGGCTTTTTTCACTACCGAGCGCTTGTACACATCGATGGTAGTGGTAGAACCCAAAGCATTGAGTTCAGAAGCAGTGGAAGACATGGCTGCACTGAAGATAACCGCAAACAACAGTCCTACAACACCTTTGGGTAGATAATCCATCACAAAACGCATAAATACATAATCCGTATCCCTGGTTTCGGCACTTGGATTGTTCTTTACGATCAATTCCTTGACTTCTGTCCTAACTTTTTCCTGATGGGCTGCATGCAGCTCAATTTGAGATTTAGATGCCGCAATACCCGCTTCATCATTGGCTTCTACTGCCTTTAAAAGGTAATCAAGTTGCTGGTTCTTCTCCTGGAAAGCCTGGTTAAATTCCTCTTGTAGCATCAGGTAATCCTCTCTATAAGCTGATTGTTCCAATTGCTCCATCTGTACCTTGTTGAACACCACAGGTGGTTGGAAGTATTGGTAAAAAACAAATACCATAACTCCGATAAATAAAATAACAAACTGCATGGGCACTTTCAAAAGCCCATTCATCATCAATCCCATTCTGCTCTGTGTCAAAGAGCTTCCAGTAAGGTAACGCTGCACCTGCGATTGATCGGTTCCAAAATAGGACATGAATAGAAAAACTGCGGCTGTCATTCCAGACCAAAAATTATAGCGGTCAGCCAGGTCAAGCTCAAAATTCACAATATTGAGTTTATCCATCTTTCCAGCCACATGCAGCGCTTCAGTAAATTTGATAGGGAGCATTTGAATGACCAGAATTCCAGCCAAAATCATCCCCCCCATCATGATGCCCATTTGTTGCTTTTGGGTAATACTTACTGCCTTGGTTCCACCGGATACGGTATAGATGATGACCAGAACGCCGATAAACACATTGGTAAATGTAAGATTCCAGCCCAATAATGTAGAAAGAATAATAGCCGGTGCATAAATGGTAATACCTGCAGCAAGCCCCCGTTGAATCAAAAATAAAAATGCCGCCAAGGTCCTTGTTTTCAAATCAAAGCGATCTTCCAGAAACTCGTAGGCGGTGTAAACTTTCAGTTTATAATAAATGGGAAGAAATGTTACCGATAGGATAATCATGGCTAAAGGCAGGCCAAAATAAAACTGTATAAAGCGCATCCCATCCTCATAAGCCTGCCCTGGTGTACTCAGAAAGGTTATTGCGGAGGCTTGGGTCGCCATGATAGAAAGCCCAATGGTCCACCAGTTCATATTTCCCTGGCCTCTGATATAGGAATCCATATCCCGGATGCCATAGGTTTTGTAGACCCCAAAACCTACAATGGCTATTAGGGTTCCAAAAAGAACCAACCAATCGATGGAACTCATGAAAAATTAATTTTTAGCCAGTAAAACAGAACTACCAAAATACCCAAAACAACCATTTGGGCGATATACCACTTTTTCCAGTTGATGTTATCTTTCACGCCCCTGTTCGATTAAATTGACAAATATCTTGATGGCTCCGGGAACACCTGCTGGCAATTGTCTGAACCAAGAGATACCGGAATAAGTATAAGTTCCTTTTCCATAATTGGCATGCAATAATGAACCTTGTGTAGAGGACTCACCTGGATCCTGCATGGTCAAAGGTGTGGTGTATTGCGCATCCCAATCAGTAGTGAAATAAAGTCCTCTTTCCTGAACCCATCCTTCAAAATCTCCTTCCTTCACCTGATTCGGATAACTCAAAACAGGATGTGCATAATCTGCTTTTACGGGAGATTCTTCTACTGTAACCCTATTTCTGGAAATACTGAATGGAAAAGGCCCCAAATCCCGGGTCAAAAGCGGCGATGAGGTATTATATTGAACAATAAGGTTGCCTCCTTCTTTGACATATGCCATCAATTCATCTACATTATTTGCCAATGACTGGTTGACGTTGAAGGCCCGAATGCCTACGATAACGGTTTGAAAATCTTTCAACCTATCTTTATTCAAATCCGCATCATCTAAAATGGAAACCTGATACCCCAGACTTCTTAGGACGCCTGGAATATCATCTCCTGCACCTGGAATATAAGCTAAACTCAATTGGCTTGTTTCAATTGCCATTTTAACCAAATTGATACTGGTATTGGTAAAATAAGTCAGGTTGGGAATGTGCTTGTAGATAATTCTTTTCGTATCCTGATGGAATTTTCTACCGTCATTTGTAAGAAATGAAACTGTCACCTTGGATTTCTCCCGATCAGCGTCCAAAAACCGGATCAGATATTCTACCCTGTTTCTACGCGCATCGACAGTTTTGTCCAAAATTTCGTATTGATTGCGTGACACACCATCTATGGCAATATCTCCATCTAAAATACTGCTCCTAAAAGAAACTTCGACTTTTAATACATCATCAGCACCTGGAATAATGAATAAATTGGACTTATCCAAACTTACATTGACCTCAGGCACCAAGGTGAAAGGTTGGTTGATTTCCCCATCTACCTGGTCATTGTACTTGTATTTCAAGGGAAGGTTCAATGTCAGTTGCTGTCCATTGGTCTGTAAATTGACAGTACCTGAAATGGTTGCTCCATTTACAGGAGGTCCTATTTTTTCAGGATCCTCTATTCCGAATAAACTGTTATCCAAAGGTGCAACCAACCAAAATGGCTGAGAAACGGGATGGTCTGCAGGAATCTCCAAATCAAAACTTTTTCCAACAGGCTTATTCTCCACAGCAACAGCGCCTATTTCTTCTATAAACAAATCTCCATGAAATCCTGTCAAGGTAAGCGGAAAGCTACTGGGATTATTGAATACCATTTCAACTGCAATTTTTTCCCCTGGATAGCCTATTTCCTTCCGGACAATAAATTCTGATTTCACTCCCAATACATCCAAGATCAATTGGTTTAAATGCGCCTTTTTCTCAACAAACCATTTATCTTCCAAGGGCTCTGACTCCAGAAGTTGAAGGATATTTAATAAATATGTAACATTATTTTCAGGCTTTACAAAGTCAAAACTTTCGATTGCAAGGTCGATCGCCCCAATTATTTTGGCACCATTGCCCAGTAATTCCCAACGGGAAGTAATCCCTTCAAAAGGACTTGTGTCAAATGGCTGGCCTGCAATCATCTCAATAAAATCATTACCCTGTCCTATTTGAGAGGTAGAGCCAAAGCCCTGAGATTTATGCATGGTCCTGCTATCGGCTGCAATCTGAGAGTAAGTCGTTCCTAAAAGTGGGTTGAAATTCCCTACGGGAAATCTATGGTAAACTTTTCCCTCCTGAGGTTCATATTGCCCCCCCCAGCTGTAAGCGTTCCAAAAAATTCTTTTGGCCTGCCAAGGACGGGTATATTGCAATTGTTCTGGAAAAACATCGGGATCTGCTGCTTTGGTAAATGCTTCCACGCTGAGCATCGCTGAAGAGGTGTGATGTCCGTGAGTAGTTCCAGGAATAGTATTAAACCGGTTGATAATGATATCAGGCTGAAAATTTCTTACTATCCAAACCACATCGGAAAGCAATTTTTCCCTGTCCCAATTGTTGAATGTTTCGTCCGGGTTTTTGCTAAAACCAAAATCCAGAGCGCGGCTAAAAAATTGTCTTCCTCCGTCTGTTTCTCTTGCTCGCAATAATTCATGGGTCCGGATGAGTCCCAGCTCTATCCCCAACTCTTTTCCTATCAGGTTTTGTCCACCATCACCGCGGGTCAGTGAAAGGTAAGCAATATCTGCTTTTTCAGCATTGGCCATATAAGTGATTAGCCGGGTGTTTTCATCATCCGGGTGCGCAGCTACATACAGGACTCTTTTGGTTTCCTGAAACCTTAGCAGTTCATGGTACAAAACCGATGAAGGTACTGTTTGGGCGACGAGATAAAAAGAAATGAAATAACAAAAGCTAAAGAGCCACCATTTTGGGTTTTTCATAAATTTGTCAATTTGAGGAAAACTACGGTAATGAAACAAGAATTAAAACTCATTTTTATATCAATGGGTTTTGTTTCGTTTCAATTGACATTGGTCGTTGTTGATGTTTTAAACCATGCAAAAATAAAAAAAGCCGGACTTCGAAGTCCGGCTTCCTTATAATTAGTAGAATAAATTATCTTTCTATCCAATCAGGACCCAAAATGGAAATCAGTCTTTGATTGTATTTTTCTGCCTCATCTGTATTTTTCAATCGGGTATGTATTTGGAATAAGATTTCCAAAATATCTGTGTTTTCAGGTTTTAAATCAGCTGCCCTGCTGAAATAAGGAATCGCATCTCGATATAATCCATCGGCTTGCTCTCCCATTTGAGGCGCTCTTTTATCCCATTCTTCATCAGAAAGTTCATTGATTTCTGCCAAAATTGCTCTTGCCCTGTCCAAATAAATCGCACCAGCATAATAATTTCCTTCGAAGAATTCGGGATCAGCCTCAACCGCTTTCTTGTATTCGGCAAGGGCGCCTTCCAAGTCTCCGGATTGTTCTAATAAATAGCCATATCTCAGCAATAATCCTGAGTTATTAGGATCATCTGCCAAGGCATCTTTAACGGAAGCCATGGCGTCATCCATTCTGTTCAACTGAAGCAATAACTGCACTTCAAATTCAGACAATGTTTTGTCTTCAGGATAATCTTTTCTTGCAGCAGCTACATAATTGTACGCAGCTTCAGGATCCTGATCTTCAGCACTGGCAATCTGAATGAGGAAATAATAGGTATTCA
>NZ_SLAP01000037.1 GCF_007126775.1 Cecembia sp.
ATAGCGGTATAGGTTGTCTTAATTAATTTTTTTGAGGCCTGAATTTTTTATTGAACGTGTTCCAACAAGGGCATAATCTTGATGATTTAATTTTATGAAACCACTCTTCTGGACAAACTACTGGTAAAATGTAATGCATTAGTTCATTAAATTTTACTAAAATTTTTATTTGCAATAAAAATCGATAATTTCATGTTTTATACATTCTTTAGAATTATATATAACGATTTTAGTAATTAATAAAATTTTTTAAACATTGTTTAAACTTTTCACAAAGTTCAATGTTGCTTTAATTTCTACAGACGATTTGATATTTCAGCTCTCCCGGCAATTTCTAGACCTTATTGCAGGTTTACTCCTAATAATTTTTTAATTTTCTGAAAACCTTGATCCATGAAAGCCATTCTTTGTACCCAATACGGAGGTCCTGAACTCCTGAATCATACAGAAATCAAAGATCCTGAGATTGGGGAAACAGAGGTGCTCATCGAGGTGGCGGCCTGTGCCGTCAATTTTCCTGATGTACTGATCATTCAGAACAAATACCAGTTTAAGCCCGAACTCCCTTTCTCCCCCGGTGGTGAAGTGGCCGGGCTGATTACATCGGTAGGGTCTGGGGTGAAGCATCTTCAGTCAGGGCAACGCGTTTTAGCCCTCTGTGGTTGGGGAGGATTTGCAGAAAAAGTGAAAGTATCCGCTGATCGGGTATTTCCTATTCCCTCATTTATGGATGACATCACTGCTGCTTCCACCTTATACACCTTTGGAACAGCTTATCATGCCCTGAAAGACCGCGCAGCACTCAAAACAGGAGAAACTCTCTTGGTGCTAGGAGCCTCTGGAGGGGTGGGGTTAGCGGCTGTAGAACTTGGAAAAGTTATGGGCGCCAAGGTAATCGCGGCGGCCTCCACTGCAGAAAAGTTGGCCATATGCCAACGAAAAGGCGCTCAACACCTGATCAACTACGAAACGGAAGATATCAAAGAGAAAGTGAAGGAACTCACTGCTGGCAAAGGCGTAGATGTAATCCTGGATGTAGTGGGAGATAAATATGCCGAACCAGGCCTAAGGAGTATGGCCTGGAAAGGGCGCTATTTGGTGGTGGGTTTTGCTGGAGGGGAGATCCCTAGGTTACCCTTCAATCTGGCTTTGCTGAAAGGCTGCGCGGTGATGGGTGTGTTTTGGGGCAGGTTTGCTTCCGAACAACCTAAACAAAGTCAACAAAACCTGATGGAGTTGGTGGGCATGATCCAAGCGGGAAAAATCAAGCAGCACATCTATAAAACCTACAGTCTGGAAGAAACGCCTCAGGCCCTTAAGGACATGATGGAAAGGAAAGTGGTGGGGAAAGCGGTAGTGGTTGTGAAGGAGAGGCGAGAGACGAGAGACGAGAAATTAGAAAGTGGGATTTCGGAGGGCGGTGGTCGGAAAGTGGAAGGTGAAAGTGGAAAAGTGGTATTTAGGTCGGTGGAGGATTTGAAGGCGTTTGTGGGGAAGAGTTTGGGAACAAGTTCCTGGACTAAGGTTAGTCAGGAAGTGATCCAAAAATTTGCAGAGACCACAGAGGATTTCCAGTGGATCCATGTAGATACTGAAAAAGCCAAGGCCCTGATACCTGGAGGAAAAAACCTGGCCCATGGGTATCTGACCTTGTCTTTGGCCCCAAAGCTCCTATATGAAATTTTGCCCTTGGAAGGGGTGCAAATGGCCTTGAATTATGGGGTCAACAAAGTACGTTTTCCGGCTCCGGTTTTTTCAGGTGATCAGGTAAGGCTGAAAGCCCGCTTGACCAATTTAGAAGAAAGCCCGGATGGCAGCCTCAAGTTGTATATTGAGGCAGAAATGGAATCGGATGCCAGTAACAAGCCCGTATGTGTGGCCGAAATGATCTCTATGGTGAGATTTTGATACTTTCTTAAAAGCAATCAAAAGAGAAAATCCAAATGAATAAAATCCTGACTGCCCTACTTTTTATTCTTAGTCTGCCATCTTTAGCCCAACATAAACCTTGGATGATGGGGCCTTTTGAAAGGCCAAAGGATGCAAAACCTATCATTTCTCCAACGGATCAAACTTCCTGGGAGGACCCCATGAGTGGAAGAACCGTCTTTTGGGAGTCGATGGCTACCTTCAATCCGGCGGCCATTGTCAAGGATGAAAAAATCCATGTGCTGTATCGTGCCGAAGAAAAACTGGGCGAAAAGGAGATCGGAGGGCATACCTCCCGCTTGGGTTTGGCCATTTCGGAAGATGGGAAAACCTATCAGCGGTTGAGCGAACCCATATTTTTCCCTGATCAAGACAGCCAAAAAGAGTTTGAGTGGACGGGAGGAACTGAAGATCCAAGGATTGTGGAAACTGCTGATGGCTTATATGTACTGACCTACACCCAATGGAACAGAGAATATCCAAGGTTGGCAGTAGCCACCTCCCGAGACCTGAAGAACTGGGAAAAACATGGCCCCATATTCAAAGGTTTTGAAGAAGGGAAATACCACAACCAAGAAACCAAATCAGGGGCAATTTTGACTGAACTTAAAGAGGGGAAGTTGGTGGCAGCCCGATTACATGGCAAATATTGGATGTATTTTGGCGTGCCACATATCTGGCTGGCCAGTTCGGATGATCTCATCCACTGGAAACCCATAGAAACCATCGATGGGAATCTTGCTCCCGTACTGAGTCCCCGACCAGGATATTTTGACTCTTGGCTGGTTGAAGCAGGGCCTCCACCATTATTGACAGATGATGGAATAGTGGTGTTATATAATGCAGGGAATCAGCAACATATCGGAGTAAAAGATTTAGGAAACCGGCTTTATACCGCAGGACAGGCCCTTTTCAGCAAAGAGGAACCCTGGAAATTACTTGACCGGACAGATCAGCCTTTTCTAAAACCAGAACTTCAATTTGAAAAATCAGGTCAATATGTGGATGGTACAACATTCGTGGAAGGATTGGTTTTTTTCGAAAACCAATGGTATTTGTATTATGGTACTGCCGATTCCATGGTAGGAGTCGTGACTTGGAGACCATAGTTTTTGGTGCCATTTTGCAAATTAAATTACATGCAAGGAAGTGTTACTTATTGATAACTCAACAGCAATAAACCCAAAATAATCCTTTATGCGTCTACAAAACAAAATCGCCATCATCACGGGTGGAGCCAACGGAATAGGAGAAGCAACCGTCCGCCTTTTTGCCAAGCAAGAAGCCAAAATCAGCCTTTGGGATATGTCTGAAAAAGGCAGAGAATTGGCAGACGAGCTAACAGAAAAAGGTCATCAGGTGGAATTCAGAAAACTCTCCATTGCAGACCGCGAAGCAGTCTTTCAAGCTGTAAAGGATATTAAAGAAAAATTTGGCAGAATAGATATTCTTATCAATAATGCTGGCATAACCCGTGACAAAACTTTAGCCAAAATGTCATTAGAGGATTGGAATGCAGTCATAGACGTCAATCAGACAGGGGTGTTCAACTGCACCCAAGCTGTTGCGGAAGTAATGAAAGAAAATCGGTATGGCAGAATCGTCACTGCGGCTTCCAATGTAGGTTTGAGGGGAAATTTTGGACAAACCAATTATGTTGCCACCAAATCAGCAGTGATCGGCATGACAAAAGTTTGGGCCATGGAATTGGGTAAATATGGGATTACCTGTAATAGTGTCGCTCCTGGTTTTATTGAAACGGAGATGACTAACGCCATTCCTGATCAAGTCAAACAGCAGATGCTACCATTGATTCCAATTGGATTTTGGGGTGAGCCGCTGGACATTGCCTATGGTTACCTGTACCTTGCATCCGATGAAGCGCGCTTTGTAAATGGTACTTGCCTTGTCATTGATGGAGGAGCGGCTAGGGAATAAATACGTCCTATTTTTGGCAATTCTTTTACTTTCATCCCTCCATCCTTTTCCCCTTTTTTTGGAAAAGGTTTTTTGCTACATTATAGGTTCAAAAATCAATTAACCTATTCTAACCCAATATCAATGAGTAACCTCAATATCAAAGCAGTGGCAGAAAACACCTATGATGCCATAGTGGTCGGTTCAGGCATTTCCGGTGGTTTTGCCGCAAAGGAACTTTGCCAAAAAGGACTTAAAACGCTGGTGCTTGAGCGCGGCAGATTGGTCACCCACATTCAGGATTATCCTACCATGAACATGGATCCTTGGGATTTTGAAAACCGTGGAAAATTGACCCACACCGAAAGGGAAGATTATTACGTGCAAGCCAGGTCCGGTTTTGTTAATGAGGACAACAAGCATTTTTACCACAATGATAAAGCAGATCCCTATATTGAAACGCAGCAGTTTGACTGGATCCGTGCAGATGTGACTGGAGGAAGGTCACTCTTATGGGGAAGGCAATGTTATCGTTGGTCTGATCTGGATTTTGAAGCCAATGCCAAGGAAGGCTTTGGGATTGATTGGCCTATTCGCTATAAAGATATAGCTCCTTGGTACGATTATGCAGAGCGGTATGTGGGGGTTTCAGGAGAAAAAATGGGGCTTCCTCATTTGCCTGATGGGCAATTTTTGCCTCCCATGGAAATGAACTGTTTGGAAAAGCATGTGAAAAAAGAAATTGAATCCAAATTTCCCTTTCGCTACATGACCATTGGCAGGGTAGCCAATCTAACTGTGGAACACAATGGAAGAGGTGCCTGTCAATCAAGAAACCGATGCCATAGGGGCTGCCCTTATGGCGCCTATTTCAGCTCTGTTTCCGTTACTTTACCAGATGCCGCCAAGACTGGGAATCTTACTTTAAGACCCAATTCCGTGGTTCATTCGGTCATTTACGATAATCAAAGCGGAAAAGCTACTGGTGTCAGGGTAGTGGACCGGGAAAGCAAAGAAATGATGGAGTTTTATGCCAGGATAATTTTTCTGAATGCTTCTGCCCCTGCCACTGCTGCCATCATGCTCAATTCTACTTCGGACAGGTTTCCAAATGGTTTAGGAAATGACTCAGGTGAGTTGGGCCATAACATCATGGACCATCATTACCGTCTGGGAGCTACGGGGACTTTTGAGGGCATGGAGGATAAATATTATAAAGGGCGAAGGCCAAATGGTATTTATATCCCAAGATTCCGAAATATCAATGAGCAGACCAAGACCGATGCCTTTCTTAGAGGATACGGTTATCAAGGTAGTGCCTCACGCGCCAATTGGGGTAGAGGAGCTGGAAGTAAGGACTTTGGTGCGGATTTCAAAGATGGGCTGATGCAAGCTGGAGATTGGTCTTTCAGAATAGGTGGTTTTGGAGAAGTGTTGCCTTACCATGAAAACAGGATGTACCTACATGAATCAGAAAAAGATGAATGGGGCATTCCTAAGATGGTTTTTGATGCGGGATACAAAGAAAATGAACTTTTGATGCGCCCTTACATCATGTCTGATGCTGCAGAAATGTTGGAGGCTGCCGGTCTGAAAAATGTACAAACTTTTGATGGAGGAGGTGCACTGGGTATCGGTGTACATGAAATGGGTACTGCCAGAATGGGACACGACCCCAAGACAGCTGTCCTAAATGCTTACAATCAGGTTCATTCCGTGAAGAATGTATTTGTAACCGATGGAGCCTGCATGACCTCATCAGGTACCCAAAACCCATCCATTACTTACATGGCTTTGACTGCAAGGGCAGTGGATCATGCGATGAATGAAATGAACCGTGGAAATCTTTAAATCTTAGAACAATGAACAGAAGAGACGCCTTAAAAAGCAGCGCCATGATATTGGGATATGCGATTACCGGTTCAACGGTGACTGCCCTTATGCAATCCTGCGGTGCAGGAGACAAACTATCCTGGACGCCTCAATTATTAAGTCAGGAACAGGCAAGCATACTATCTGCCTTGGTGGACAGAATTCTTCCGCGTACGGAAACGCCGGGAGCACTGGATGTGGGTACTGACGAGTTTATCGATAAAATTTTGGTCTCCGCTTTTCCGGAAAAAATACAAAAAGGCTTTGCAGCAGGACTGGATGACTTCAATACGACAGCCAAATCCATGCAGGGGAAAGCCTTTGTCAAACTTGGAGATGACCAAAAAGACGAGGTCATCAGGGATTTTGAAGAAAAATCGGGACCTCTTCCTGGAGCACTTTGGGCCTATAATTTTGCCGATGGCAATGCATTTCCCTTTTATCGCATGATGAAGGAATTGACTTTATTGGGTTATTTTCATTCTGAGCAGATTGGAAAAGACGTATTGGCATACGATCCTATTCCAGGTCCCTTCAAAGGCTGTATTGATTATGGAGACGTAGGGAAAGTTTGGACAGAGTAAATCCGAATTGGGAAAGCGAAAATTTTGATTTCTTGTTTAAAAACCTTACTAATCAATTGATAACTTTCATCATTTAAGATTTGATATACAAAGTAGTAGCTGTTTTTAAGCAAATCCTATTTCTGGGCTTCTTTGTAAATAGCATCCAAAAGACCCCCTGTCTCCTTGGTATCATTACCTAATTCCCAAAACATAATTCCACCCAATTGCTTTTCTATGGCATAGCGGGTCTTCAATGCCACTGAAACGGTATCATCATAGGAAACCAATAAGCTATCTGCCGCATGATACATGAATGGTGCTTTGGCCTTTTCATCCCAATACCTGACAAAATTGATATCAGTTTCGTATTGATTTCGGATCTGATTGTAGGCCAACCAACCTATGTGGATATCCCCGCTCCGCTGATACAAGCCTTGGTTGGCAGGTGGAACACCTTTCCAAACCCTCCCATAAAATGCCGCTCCTATAACAATTTGGGCTGGATTTACGCCTTGGTACAATAGAAAGTCTACGATTTTTTCTGCGGATTCTGGATCATTGTCCTGGGCAGCATTGGCTGCATAGAGACTATCCAGATGGGCTTGGAAAGGAGTCCCTTCAATGTCCTTATTTTTTACATGACCTAAAGGGGTATGGTGTCCGGTGTAAATGGATTCCCCGGAAACCTGGTCATAGGTCATCACATTCATATAATCTGCATATTTCATGACTTCGTCCACTTCGATAAAATCATAATACCTTTTCCAACCTGCCGAGGCAAAACTAAGTACCTTAGGACTATCGAAAGCATCCAACATCTCTCTAAGTCCTTTCATCAAAGCAGTGAAATTCTCTGTATCCTCCGGTCTGGCCATGGTACCTGCTCCTGAAATTCCCGGGTATTCCCAGTCCATATCCATGCCATCCAATTGATATTCCTCAATGAATTCTTTAGCACTCTGAATAAATTTTGCACGACTATCTGCAGAGAGGGCCATGTCCGAAAAACCATCAGCACCCCAACCGCCACAGGCAATCATTACTTTCAAATTGGGGTTTCTTGACTTCTGTCTGACCAATGCCTCCAACTTCGGACCTGACACATCAGGATTTCCAAATTTCATCTCACCATCAATGACATGGGTAAATGAAAAAATAATATGGGTGAGTTTTTCAACAGGAATTAGCTCTGGCTGAAAATCTCTTTCTGGCACATAATATGCCATAATAACTGGTTTTGCTTGTTCAGTATCCGATTGTGAATCGCATCCTATCAAGAAAGGAAAATAAAGCAAAATGATAAGGAATACATATATTTTGGTAGACATGAGCGGAAGGTAGTTGTTTAAAATTTTAAAATAATTCAAAATACTTTTTAAAAAAAATTATAAAATTCCAGAAAAACAAAATATTTTTATCAATTGAGATACGCCAGTCCTTGCTTTGAAAAAATCAGGTGGTTTGGCCTAAGCACGCACCATACTTAAGCCATTTTAAGTCTGAAGTGTTTATTGCCATTTCATTCAGTACTTCACTATAAGATTAATACTAAAAAGTATCTGTTTCGCATACATGAGCCTCATAAAAAAAGTAGTCTTAAAATTTAGTTTTCTAATCTGTGTTTTATCGGCATGTCAAACATCAGAACGTTCTCCCTTTGATATTTCGCCCGCAGAATCAATGGATCCTAAGCGTCTCGAGGAACCTTTTCCATCGATCATCATTCCGGAGGGAGCAGATGTAGATTCAAAAATATGGAAAAGCATCGATTTAAGTCCTAAGGCTCCCATTGTTCCTGTTTCAGCAAATGAGCAACAGAAGACATTTGTGCTCAAACCGGGATACAAGATAGACCCTGTACTCTCCGAACCACAAATTCGGGAACCTGCTGCGATCCGGTTCGATGGAAATGGACGCATGTATGTGCTTGAACTACGGACTTATATGCAGGATTTGGATGCTACAGGGGAGTTATTGCC